>JASHSR010000349.1 GCA_030038645.1 Gammaproteobacteria bacterium | reverse complement strand
CGGCGGCGCTCCGCGAGCGAGGGTGGCCGCCGGATGTGGTGCCGGAGCAGGCGAGCGCCGCGGCGCTCGTCGCCGCGCTCGCGCCGGGGGTGAGGCGCGGTGCGCGGGTGCTGTTTCCGGCGAGCTCGCGAGCGTTGCCGACGCTCGCGGCGGGTCTGCGCGAGCTCGGCGCGGAGGTGCTGCAGGTCGAGGCCTATCGGACGGATGCGGCCGAGCTCGACGTGGCCGCCTGCCGCTCTACCATCGATCGCGGCGCCGTCGGCGCGGTGACCTTCACCAGCCCCTCGTGCGTGGACGAGCTCCATCACGCGCTCGGGCGTCCTTACTTCGAGCGCCTACTGTCGCGCTGCTCCTGCATCACGCTCGGCTCGACCACGGCGCGCGCGCTCGCCGAGCGGGGATTCGAGTCGGTGCTCGCCCAGCCGGCGACGCTCGACGGGCTCGCCGCGACGACTTATCGACAACTCAGCCTGAGGCCATGATCATGGCATTCCCCATCTCGAGACCTCGCCGCCTGCGCCAGTCCGACGCCTGGCGGCGCCTCGCGCGCGAGACGCGCCTGACCCGCGACGATTTCATCTATCCCCTGTTCCTCGTCCCGGGCGCTCGAGTGCGCCATCCGGTGGAGAGCATGCCGGGCATCTCCCAGCTCTCGGTGGACGAGTGCGCGCTCGAAGCCAAGCGCGTCGCCGGACTCGGCGTCGCGGCCGTGATCCTCTTCAGCGCGCCGGCACAGAAAGACTCCCGCGCCTCCGCCTTTCTCGACCCGAACGGCCTCGTGCCGCTCGCCGTCAAGGCGATCAAGGCCGCCTGCCCGAGCCTCGTCGTGTGGGCCGACGTGTGCCTGTGCAGCGCGACGGATCACGGCCACTGCGGCCACGTGCTGCCTTCGGGCGCGATCGACAACGATTCCTCCGTCGAGACGCTGGCGCAGGTCGCGCTCAACTACGCTCGGGCCGGCGTTGACGCCGTCGCTCCGAGCGACATGATGGACGGCCGCGTGCTCGCGATTCGACAGCTGCTCGACCGCAACGGGTATGCGAGCACGCCGATCGTCTCCTACGCCGCGAAGTACGCCTCGGCGTTCTACGGACCGTTCCGCGAGGCGGCGGATTCCGCGCCCGCCTTCGGCGATCGCCGCTCGTACCAAATGGATCCGGCGAACGCGCGCGAGGCCCTGCGCGAGGTGCAGCTCGACGTGGAGGAGGGCGCGGACATGGTGATGGTGAAGCCCGCGGGTCCCTACCTCGATGTGATCCGGCGCGTGCGCGAGCGAGTGGACGTGCCGGTGGTCGCGTACCAGGTCTCCGGCGAGTACAGCCTCATCAAGGCGGCGAGCGCGCGCGGCTGGATCGACGAGCGCGCCGCGGCGCTCGAGACGCTCACCGGCATCCGGCGCGCTGGCGCGGATCTCGTCATCACCTATTTTGCCCCGGACGTGTGCGAGTGGCTTCGGCAGTGAGTCCCGAGAGCGGAGCAGGGCGCGAGCCCTCCGAGCGCAGGGCCGAGCGCTCGAGCGGCAGGGCCGAGCGTTCGAGCGGCGGGACCGGCCGTTCGAGCGGCGGGGCCGAGCGCTCGAGCGGTGGGGCCGTGTTCCTCGAGGCCTGCCGGCGCCGGCCCGTTCCATACACGCCCGTGTGGATCATGCGGCAGGCGGGCCGCTACCTGCCCGAGTATCGCGAGCTGCGGGCGAAGGTCGACTTCGTCGCGCTCACCCGCAGCGCCGAGCTCGCCGCGGAAGCGACGCTGCAGCCCCTGCGCCGCTACCCGCTCGACGCCGCGATCCTGTTCAGCGACATCATGACGCCGCTCCAGGGCATGGGCGTCGGCCTCGAGTTCGATCCCGGCCCGGTCGTGCGCGAGCCCATCCGAACCGCGGCCCAGGTCGATGCGCTGCCACGGCTTGCTCCGCAGCGCGACGTGCCGTTCGTGCTCGACGCCATCCGTCTCGTCCGCGCCGGTGCGCCGCGAGGCGTGCCGCTCATCGGCTTCGCCGGCGCTCCGTTCACGTTGCTGTGCTACCTGGTCTGCGGCCGACCTTCGAAGGAGTTCTCCGCGGCGCGCGCGCTGCTCTACGCGCAGCCCGAGACGGCCGAGCGCCTGCTCGACCGGCTCGCCGATGCGATGACCGCGTATCTTGCCGCCCAGGCCGCCGCGGGCGCTCAGGCGCTCATGCTGTTTGAATCGTGGGCGGGGCTGCTCGGCATCCGCGAGTACCGCCGCTTCGCCCTGCGCGGCGTCCGGCGAGTCGTCGCGGGGCTCCGCCCGCTCGGCGTGCCGCTCATCTATTATGTGAATCAGGGCTCCGCGCTGATGGAGGCGGTGAGCGAGCTCGACGTGGACGTGGTCGGCGTTGACTGGCGCTCGCCTCTCGGCGCCGCGCGGCGCGTGCTCGGCCCGGGGAAGGCCGTGCAAGGCAATCTCGATCCTGCCGCGCTCTTCGCCGAGCGCGGCGAGCTCAAGCGCCACATCGAGGTCGTTCTCGACGAGGCGGGCCCGTTGCCGGGCCATATCTTCAACCTCGGCCACGGCATCTGGCCGGACACCGACCCCGATGCCGTCGCCCGCATGATCGACTACGTGCACGAGCGCACGGCGCGCCGGCCGCTCGCCTGACCGGCGCCGCTCGGCCTGAAGGAGCATGAGCATGGCTCTTTCCCCCGCTGCTGAGCAGTTCGCGCCGACGGCGGCGGCCTACTTCCGCGAGCTGCAGGCGCGGATCTGCGCGGCGTTCGAGAGCTTCGAGCACGCGGCGCGCTTCGAGGCGCGCTCCTGGCACAAGCCGCCCGGCCATCGCCTGGAGGGCGGCGGCGAGAGCCGCCTAATGCGCGGCGCCGTGTTCGAGAAGGTCGGCGTCAACGTGAGCCATGTTTGGGGCTCGCTTGCGCCGCAGTCTCGATCGCAGATTCCCGGCGCCGACGAATCCGAGGGCCGCTTCGTCGCGACCGGGATCTCACTCGTCGCCCACATGGCGAATCCTTATGTGCCGACGGTCCATATGAATCTGCGCTTCCTCGGCACGAGCCGGAGCTGGTTCGGCGGGGGGTCGGATCTGACCCCGACCTTCCCGTTCGATGAGGACACGGCGGAATTCCACCAGGCGCTCGCGAGCGCCTGTGAGGCGTACCGGCCCGGCGCGTATCGGCAGTTCAAGGAATGGTGCGACCGCTACTTCTATCTGCCTCACCGCCACGAGCCGCGCGGCGTGGGCGGAATTTTCTTCGACGACCTCGCGAGCGGGGATCTGCAGGCGGACTTCGCGTTCGTGCAGCGCGTGGGCACCGCCTTCTTATCCGTCTATCCCCGCATCGTCGCCCGCCGCCAGGACACTCCTTTCGACGAGGCCGCGCGGGAGCGCCAGCTGCTCAAGCGAGGCCGCTACGTGGAGTTCAACCTCGTCTACGACCGTGGCACGAAGTTCGGGTTCGCGACCGACGCGGATCCGGATGCGTACCTGATGAGTCTGCCGCCCGTGGTGAAGTGGTAACCGGCCGCGACTCCTTCGGTCGGCCGGCCGTCGCGTGGGCGTGGGCCGCGCCGCTCGGCTCGTCGCCCACGCCAATCAGCCTTACAGTCCGTGGCCCTTGCCCGTCAAGGAGTGCGAATGGGCGTTCATCATCTCCTCGACGTAGCGGCTGAGTCGCGGCTCGGTGGTGGGCCATAGCGTTGCGATCGCGCCGGCCCTCGCCGCAGTCCATCGCGACATCACGAGCCCGACCTCGGGAAGTGCGGCCTTCCGCCAGGCATGCAATGCGGCTTTGTCCTTCACGCGACATCCCCTATTGTTGGTCGTTCCTGAGTATGGTGACGCACGTAAGGCCTCGAAGTTCCGGCAAAATGTGTCAGTTCGGACCGACAAGCATTACGAGATCATTACATCGGCTGTCGCGTTGCAGCTGCGAAGCGGCAGCGCGATCGGTGCGGGGGCCTGCACCGCTCGAGATGTCCGGGGACGCAGCGCGGTGCGCACGGCCGACACGCACGAGACGACGAGGGACGAAGACGCCGAGACCGCCACCGTGCTCAAATAGTCGCGTGCTGCGATTCGAGGCTAGCCGGCGGCCGCGAGAGCGCGCATCCTGTCGTCGCTCGCGGGCGTGTGCATAAGCAGAGAGCGGCCGCGTGGATTTGACATATCTACAATTAGACGCCGGTGCCCGAGGGAAAGTCGGCTCCCCCGAACGACGAACTGCCGGTAACCTCTCTGCCGCCTCAGCCGACACGAGCATATTGCGCTGCAAAAAACGTTGTGTCCCCGCATGAGCACCTCCTCGCGCGCCGGAATCCCGTCGGCCGAGTCAGCCGTGACGCCGGTGGGTCAGTCGCGCCTGCAGGCGCCGCTCGCGACGACGGCGTGGGGCGCGAGCGTCGGTTTGTGGGAAATCGACTTCCAAAGCGACCGCACGTACTGGCTCGACGATTGGCGCGAGCGCCCGGGCCTCGATCTGCGTGACGGGCCGAGCCCTGTCGCGCGCTGGGGCGCGAGCGCTCACCCGGACGATCTCGAGGAGGCCTCACGGCGCTTTCGCGCTCACCTCGCCGGTCAGGAGGACCATTACGCCGCGGAGTACCGCGTCCGCGACGGGGCCGGCCGCTGGCGCTGGCTCTTCGAGCACGGCCACGTGATCGAGCGCGCGCCCGACGGCGCCGCAATCCGCATGGTCGGCGTCTGCGTGGATATCGATGCGCGCAAGCAAGCCGAGGTCGATCTGCTCAGAAACCGCGAGCGCCTGGAGGTGGCGCTCGAGAGCGCGCGCGGCGGCATGTGGGATCTCGAGGTCGCGGCCGGCGAGCCACGCCACTCCGATTTCCTCTATCGCATGCTCGGCATCGAGGGGGCGCAGCGCCGTGAGCCTCTGCCCTGGTCGAGCCGCATGCACCCCGAGGATGGACCGCGAGTGCGCGAGGCGATGCGGCGCACGATCGACGGCGCCGAGGAGCTGTACGAGGCCGAGTACCGCCTGCGGCATGTCGACGGCACGTGGCGCTGGGTGCTCGATCGCGGCCGCGCGCTGGAGCGCGACGCCGCCGGCAAGGCACAGCGGCTGGTCGGCTTCATCGTCGAGATCGCCGATCCCCACAGCCTCGAGCGCGAGATCATCGAGATCGCGAACCGCGAGCAGCAGCGCATCGGCAACGACCTGCACGACGGCCTCGGCCAGGACCTGACGGGCATCGCGTTGATGCTGCGAGGGATCGGCGCGCAGCTCCGCAAGGAGGGCTCGGCGGCGTATTTCGACATCGAGGATGTCATCGGCCTGGTGAACGTCGCCATCGAGAACACGCGCGCGCTCGCGCGCGGACTTTCGCCGGTCAGTGCGGAGCGCGACGGACTCGCCGCCGCGCTGCAATCGCTCGCCGCCCGCGCGACCGAGCGCTACGGCATTCCCGTCACGTTCGAGGCGCGCGTTACCCGGTGCCTGCCGTTCGACGAGACGGCGGCGACGCATCTCTATCGGATCGCGCAGGAGGCGCTGACCAATGCGCTGCGGCACAGCCTCGCGACCGCCGTCACGATCCTGCTGACCGACTCCTCGGGCGAGGTGCAGCTGCAAGTGACGGACAACGGTTGCGGATTCTCGAGCGCCGCGCTCGAGAAGTCGGACGGCCTCGGTCTGAAGATCATGCGCTATCGCGCCCAGATGCTCGGCGGCAATCTCGCGTTCGGAAACGGCGTCGCCGGCGGCGCGACCGTGCGCTGCACGTGTCCGCTCGACCGTCCCGCGGAGCTTCGCCTCGCCTCGCCCAAGCCGTCCGCGCTCGAGCCGCCCACACCCAAGTCGGTTACGCTCAAGCCGTCCGCGCCCAGGTCGCTTACGCCCAAGCCGCTCGCGCCCAGGGTATCCGCGCCCAAATCGGCCGGGCATCGCTCCCGTCAGCCATGAGAAGCGGGGCTCATCCCTCGCCGCCCCAGCGGCACGTCGGCGCCGCACGGCGAGTGCTGATCGTCGATGATCACCCGATCGTGCGCCAGGGGCTGCGGCGGATGATCGACCCCGAGTCGGATCTCGTCGTGTGCGGCGAGGCGCAGTCCGAGCGCGAGGCGCGCGCCGCGATCCGCGAGCTCGACCCCGATGTCGTGATCGTCGACATCTCTCTCGTCCAGGGCGACGGACTCGAGCTGGTGCGCGATGTGCACGCCCAGCGGCCCGACCTGCCGATGCTCGTGCTGTCCATGCACGACGAGACGATCTACGCCGGGCGGCTGCTCGCCGCCGGAGCGAGCGGCTACATCATGAAGCACGCCGCCTCCGAGCAGCTGCTCGTCGCCTTGCGGCGCGTGCTCTGCGGCGAGACGTACGTGAGCGAGGCGCTCACCAACAAGGTCCCGGGCGCGGGCGGCGCCGCGCGGGAGAGCGGAGCCTGCGACCCCATCGAGAGCCTGAGCAATCGCGAGCTGCAGGTCCTGAGCCTCATCGGCCGCGGCCTCTCCTCGCGCGAGGTGGCCGAGATGCTGGGCGTCAGCGTGAAGACCGTGGAGTCCCACCGCCAGAGCCTCAAGCGCAAGTTGAATCTCCTGAGCAACGTCCAGCTGCTGCAGTACTCCATCAACTGGTACGCGGGCCGCAACAAGGCGTGACACCGCCGGGCAGCCGGCGACCGCATCGCCCGCCTGGGGCATGGCGCCTTCGGCATGTTGCCGCGGCGGTCCCCGCTGCCGTAGAGTGCTCTGTCGAGCCTCCGCCCTCGCACTTCCAGGCACCTTGCAAGGAGCTCGTTGTGAACGCCGCCGCCTCTTCCTTCCTTCCCCGTGTCGATGCGCTTCGCTCCGGATTCCTTTCCAGGCCGCACCAGCTGCTCATCGACGGCAAGTGGGTGTCCGCGCAATCGGGACAAACCCTGACCGTGCTCGACCCCTCGACGGGCAAGCCGCTCGCCGAGGTCGCGGCCGGCGACAAGGCGGACGTGGACGTGGCCGTGAAGGCGGCGCGCAGAGCCTTCCATTCCGGACGATGGTCCAGCATGAGCCACTCGGAGCGCGGCCGGCTCCTCTCGCGGCTCGCCGATCTGATCGAGCGCGACGCCGACGAGCTCGCTCTGCTCGAGAGCCTCGACGGCGGCAATCCCGTGCGCTCCACGCGCTACGTCGATGTCGCCATGGCCATCGAGAGCCTGCGCTACAACGCCGGTTGGACCACCAAGCTCACCGGGGAGACGGCGCTCGCCTCGCCGGGCTCGCGCTCGTTCTCGTACACGCTCCGCGAGCCGATCGGCGTCGTCGGCGCCATCACGCCGTGGAACGCGCCGTTCCTGATGGCCGTGAACAAGATCGCGCCCGCGCTCGCGGCAGGATGCACCGTCGTATTGAAGCCGGCCGAGCTCGCGCCTCTCACGGCTCTGCGCCTGGGCCAGCTCCTCGAGGAGCTCGAGCTCCCGCCGGGCGTCGTCAACATCGTGACGGGCTACGGCCCCGCCGCAGGCCAGGCCCTCGTCGACCATCCCGATGTCAACAAGATCTCCTTTACCGGCTCCACTCGCGTCGGCAAGTCCATCCTCGCCGGCGCCGCCGTGAACATGAAGCGCGTGACGCTCGAGCTCGGCGGGAAATCCCCCGTCATCGTCTTTGCGGACGCGGACATCGAGGCCGCGACGCAGGCCACGTCGCAGACCATATTCTTCAAGACCGGGCAGTTCTGCGCCGCCGGCACGCGGCTCTTCGCGCACAAGAAGGTGTTCGACCGCGTGGTCCAAGGCTTCGCCGACCGGGCGCAGAAGGTCAAAGTCGGCCCCGGCATCGCGCCGGACACCGACATGGGTCCGATCATCTCGCAGAAGCAGCTCGATCGCGTCATGGGCTACATCGGCGCCGGGGCGAGCGACGGCGCCGAGGTCGTGACCGGCGGCAAGCGCATCGAGCGCGAGGGCTTCTTCGTGCAGCCCACGCTGCTCGCGAACGTGCGGCCGAGCATGAGTGTGTTTCAGGACGAGATCTTCGGCCCCGTCCTCTGCGCGATGCCGTTCAGCGACGCGAGCGAGCTCGACCAGCTCGCGCAGCTCGCCAACGACACCTCCTACGGTCTCGCCGCCAACATTTGGACGCGGGATCTCGCGGCGGCGCACGGCCTCGCGCGCCGCATCCAGGCCGGCACCATCACGATCAACGGTGGTGGCCGGGAGCAGCCCCTGCCGTTCGGCGGCTACAAGCAGTCCGGTCTCGGCCGGGAGGGCGGACGGGAAGGCATCGAGGCCTACACCGAGATCAAGACGGTCGCCATTGGACTCTAGAGACTCCCGACCCTCGCCGATGGCGCGGGCTTCGAGAGACACCCGCGACCTGTCGAGCGCTCGGCCTTCCAAGGACAGCCGCGGCTCCCCGATCGCGCAGGCGCTGATCGACTGGCACGCTCGCTACGGCCGGCATGACCTGCCATGGCAACGGGACCGCACGCCCTACCGCGTATGGATCTCCGAGATCATGCTGCAGCAGACGCAGGTCGCGACGGTCATTCCGTACTTCGAGCGCTTCATGCGGCGCTTCCCGGACGTGCGCGCGCTCGCGGACGCCTGCATCGACGAGGTGCTGCGCCTCTGGTCTGGCCTCGGCTACTACGCTCGAGCGCGCAATCTGCACCGTGCCGCCGTGCGCATCCGCGACGAGCGCGGGAGCGTCTTCCCGGAGAGCTTCGAGGACATCGCGAGCCTGCCCGGCATCGGCCGCTCCACCGCGGGCGCCATCCTTGCGCTGAGCCGTGGCGAGCGCTACCCGATTCTCGACGGCAACGTCAAGCGCGTGCTCAGCCGTTATTTCGCCGTGAGGGGCGACCCCACGAGCCGCGCCCTCAACGAGCGGCTGTGGGAGCGCGCCGATCGATGCACGCCGTACTCCGAGGTCGCGACCTACACGCAGGCGATCATGGATCTCGGCGCGACCGTGTGCACGCGCCGCAAGCCCCTGTGCGCCGGCTGTCCGCTCGAGGCACGGTGCATCGCGCGGCAGACCGGCCGCCAGCACGACATCCCTGCGCCGCGAGCCACGCGGTCGCGAGGCTCGCGGCATACGTTCATGCTCGTCGCGGAGCGCGACGACGGCAGCGTGCTGTTGACGCGCCGCCCGCAGCACGGCGTGTGGGGCGGGCTCTGGTGCCTGCCGGAGTTCGATGCAACCGCCGACGCCGGCGCGTTCGCCGCGCGGGCCTTGGGCCACGTGGCGGAGATCGAGCCCTCGCCGCTCGCCCAGATCCGCCACGCCTTCACGCATTTCGATCTCACCATCACACCGCTCTACTTGCCGTGCGCGGGTCCCGCCGGCGTGATGCAGAGTCCCGATGCGGTTTGGTACAACCCGCGCGAGCCCGCGCCGGTCGGCTTGCCCGCACCCGTCCGGTCGCTCCTCGATCGATTGAGCGGCTCCACCTCCGCACGAGAGGATTGAGATGACCCGAATGGTTCAGTGCGCATATTTGAAACGGGAGGCCCCCGGCCTCGATCGGCCGCCGTATCCCGGCGAGCTCGGCAAGCGAGTGTACGAGAGCATCTCGAAGGAGGCCTGGTCGCGCTGGCTGCAGCATCAGACGATGCTGATCAACGAGTATCGACTGACGCCGATCGAGCCCAAGGCGCGCAAATTCCTCGAGGGCGAGATGGAGAAATTCCTGTTCGGCATGGGCGCCAAACCGCCCGAGGGATTTCGCCCGAAGGAGTGACGCTCGGCCGCGTCACCGCGTCACCGCGTCGTCGCGCGTCGTGTCGGCGCGGTGTGGCGGTGTTGGGCGCGGGCACGCAGCGCGGCGGGCAAGCGACGCAACAGGGGCGCGGCGCAGCGGAGGCGTGACGCGCACGGCGCGCGTGACTCCTTTCGGAGACATTGCCCTGTAACTGTTCCGTAATCCTCACGTGGCCGCATTGGAATTGGCGCGGCACGCGTGATGCATGCGAATCGAAGGACAATCGAGACGGAACTACCGA
>JASHSR010000348.1 GCA_030038645.1 Gammaproteobacteria bacterium | reverse complement strand
CGCCGAGGTCCTTGTCCGCCGTCGCGCGGCGCGCCTCATCGAGCAGGCGGGACGCGAACACCGAGCGGGCGCGCACGGTCGCGGGCTGGGTCGGAGCGGCCGCCTCGAGCTGCGCGAGATAGTACTGCGCGTTGTCATGGGGCGGACTCAGGAACTTGCCCTGCGCGAGCCGCTGGTCGAAGAGCGCCAAGGTGCGATCCGTGGCGGCCGTCTGGGCGGCGGCCCGCACGCTGTCGAGTGAGCGCTGCACGGCCGCGAGCTCCTCGCTCGGCGCGCCCGCATCGCTCGCGGCCTGAGCCCAGCGCTCGCCGCCGGAGAGATCGCCGGCCTGAGCGGCGTCGCGTGCCCGTGCCAGCATCCGCGCCGCGAGGTCTCGCTGCGCCTTGCGCACGGCAGGATCGCGCGGCGCGAGTGCCGCCGCCGCATCGACGAAGAACTTGGCATTGTTCTCGGCGGGCTCGATCAGATTGCCGCTCCGCGCGCGGGCTTGCGCCTGCGCGAGGAAGGACTTCACCTGCGCCTGCAAGTCGAGCGGCGCGGCGCCGGGTCCCGCCGATCCGGTTGCGGCCTGGCCCCGGACCCCGAGTCCGGCCGCGCCCGAGGGCCTGAGCCCGCCTCGCGCCGAGGGTTCGGCTCCGCTCTGCGTCGAGGGTCCGCCCGCGGCCTGCCGATCCTTGTCGATCTCGGCCGTGAGGAAAGTGACCCGGACGTTGTCGGGCTCGATCGCGCGCGCCGCATCCGTGAGTCGCGCAGCCTCCTCGATGCGTCCGCCGAGGAACGCCTGCTCCGCTCCGGTGAGCAGATCGTCCGCGACCCGCTGCAGCCCTTGCCGGGCGTGCGCGTTGGAGGCGTCCCGCTGCAGGACTTGGCGATAAAGGTCCGCCGCATTCTCCGCCGGTGGAGAGGAGAGCGCGCCGCGGGCGAGCGCGGCATCGGCTCTGGCCAGCAGCTCGGATAGGGCGGACGCGGCCGAAGCCCGCGCGGCGGCCTGACGCGCCGCTGCGCTCGAGGCCGCGAGGCCGTGGTGCAAGAGCGCTTGATGAACCGCGATCGCGAGGGCTCCCGATGCGACGACTGCGAGCGTCCCCGCGCCCGTCCACAGCAGGCGGCGCGACAGGGCGGGCGCGCTCGAGGAGGCGTCGAGCTTCACCGCCGCGAACGTTCCGGTCGCGGCGTGCTCCACGTCGTGGCGGCGCCACGCGGCATCGACGAACAGCTTGACGCGCTGCGCGGAGACCGGCTTGTGCAAGAACCGGTAGATGGTTCCCTGGGCGACCTGGCCCGAGAGGGCCGCCTGATCCTCGGGACCGCCCGCAACGACGAGCACCAGGTCGGGAAACTGCGCCCGCAGCCGCTGCGTGAGCTCGGCTGCCGGGACGGTGAGCGCAGCGCTGTCGAGAATCGCGACGCCCGCCGGCTCGATGTGCAGATGTCGCGACAGGTCCTCTACGTCGGTGACGAAGGTGAGCACATGCTCCGGAGCGACCGCCGCCAGCGTCTCCTTGAGGGAGTCGTCGAGTGTCAGCGCGACCAGGCTCTCGGCCGGGCGCACGTCGTTCGTCGGCAGATCGTTCGTGCCGGGCGCTCTCGCCGGCACCTGTTGTAGCGCACTCTCCGACACTTTGCGACCTTCCGTGCCCCCTTGGGGCGGCAGGGCCGATGGCCGGGCCGATGATCGGGCCCGCAGGGCCGAGTCCCGGCCGGGCCAAACGCTCGCCCGTGGCGATTTTGGCGCGAAAGACGTGCCGCTTCTGTGACATGGGTCATCATAGGGGCGGCGCGGGCGGGCGGCGGCCAGAGAGCGGGCAGGGGGCGGTCAGGAAGCGGCAGGGGGCGGGCATGGGCGCAGCGCTCGAGGCGCCCCTCGCCGCCGCGAGTGCGGCGCCGGCCTCAGCGGGGCTGCAGCACGAACCTCGTGCCGTGATACGACAGAATGACGCCGTCGCGAGTGATGGTGTCCACCCGCACACCCTGCGGAAGCGAGTCGCCCTCGTGCAGCTTCATCATATTGAGGAAGACGAACCGCTCATCGGGCCTGATGGAGTACACGTGAAAGTCGAGCCGCAGCGGCGGGATGTTCGCGCCGGGCACGGCGGCCGCGTCCTGGTAGCTCGGCAGGCCGTTCTCGCTCTCGCTCTCGCGCACGACGGATCCGCCGCTGTCCGGCACGGGAGTGCCCCGCGGCGGCTCGACGGCGGGCGCGAGGTCGTCGGGATTGACGGAGGCGGTAGGCGTGGCTGGCGCGGCGGCGGCATCCGCGCCACCGGCACCCCGTGCGGCATCGGCGCCCGACGCGCTACCTGAAGGCGGCGTGAGACTTGCGGCCGATGCGACATTCGCAGGTGGCGGGGCGGCATCCGAGCGGGCGGGCCGCTGCGGTCCCGACCCGGTGGACTCGGCGCTTTCCGCGGAGGCGGCTGCCGTGTCAGGCGCTCGCGCACTCAAATTGGACGGCGCGCCGGCGGGCGCCGGAGAGCTCGCAACCGTGGCCGGCTCCGGCACGGACGAGCGCTGCGCGGCCGCGGCCGGTGTCGCCGCCGCCGGCGCTATTGCCGATGCCGCGGCCGGTGCCGCGCTTCGCGCGGTGGAGCCGCGCGAGAGCATCCACCCGACCACGATCAGATTGATCGCGAGCAGGGCCCCGAGCGCGACGGCCCAGACCGCGAAGCGGTGGCGCGGAGGCGCGACCTTCACTTCAAACAGGGCCGGGCCGCTCTGCCGCTGCCGCTCGCTCTCCGATTTCTTCAGTGCGTCGAGGATGAACGACATCGGTCAGCTGCCGTGCACGTTCGAGGCGAGCAGCACGGGCGTGTGCGGCTCCGCCGTCGCGCTGTTGAGCACGACGAGCGTCTGCAAGCCCGCGATGCCGTCCACTTGGAGGCGGTGCGTGCGCTGGAAGTCCCGCACGAGCTGCCCGAGCTGCGCATCGAACAGATCGCTCTCGGGCTCGGAGAGCTTGACGCCGCGCAGCCGCTCGAGGCTCTCGCGCAGCCGCCGCACGTCGTTGCCGCGCATGCCGAGAGAGAGCGGCTTCGGCGGGTGGGTCGCGGGCCGCCAGAGCAGCACGAAGTCGCCGAACCAGTACCGGGACAGGTCGGCGATGCGCACCGCATGGGGCCCGCCGAGGTCGACCCGCGCGAGCTCGTCGCCGAGCCCCGACAGCACGACCTGGTGCGGCATTCCAGCGTCGTCGCTCAGCATGAGGATGGCCGGACGATTGTAGAGCCGCAGCTGGGCGAGCGAGCCGCGCTGCACGAAGCACTGCAGCCCTTGCTGCACGGCCTGCGTGCAGGGATCGACGCTTCCCGCGACGTAGTGCGCGCCCCACAGGGCGAAGAGCTTGCCGAAGGCGCTATCGGGATCGGTCTGCGAGGCGTGTTGAGCGATGAGCGTCGCCAGACTGATGGCGTTGGAGCCGGGTATCTGCGCGGCGGCCGCCTCCGGCGCGCCGGCCTGCGCACGCGGCGGATCCGTGGCGCCGGGC
>JASHSR010000347.1 GCA_030038645.1 Gammaproteobacteria bacterium | reverse complement strand
TCCAGATGTGCGCCGGGACGAGATAGGCGTCGGAGCTCGCCTCGAGGGTGATCTCGAGCAGATCGCGGGAGTCGAGGCCGAGGATGGGCCGCCCGTCGGAGGCGATATTGCCGATGCGAGCGAGCCCGGCGGCGATTCGCTCGGCGGCCGCGAGATCGGGCGCGTAGAGCAGGTGATGGATTTTGCGGGTGCGGTCGCCGCGCTTGTAGATCGTGGAGATCTCGACGGACAGCATGAAGCGCACGGGCGCCCGGCAGGCCGGCGGCAAGAGGCCCGCGACCGGCTCATCGCACTCCTCACGCAGCCGGTAGAGTCCCGGCTCGGCCGGAATCAGCTTCTTGCGGAGCTCGGCGAGCCACGCCGGATGCGTGAAGTCGCCGGTGGCGACGACGGTGATGCCCTTGCGACGCGCCCAGTAGGCGAGGTGCTCCAGGTCGAGGTCGCGGCTCGTCGCGCGCGAATGCTTGGAATGGACATGCAGATCGGCGTGGAACGGCATGGCTCCCCCCGGCCTCATCGGGCCCCGCCGCATCGTACCCCGCCGCATCGTACCGGTTTCGATCCTCGTCGGGGCCGTCCGCGCCCATGCCGCCTTTACTCCCCCCGACCGAGGACGCGGTACGATAGGGCGGCTTCATGCGAGCCGTCGACGTGCGACGGCTCGGAAGGAAGGGGGAAGCTGCAATGAGCCGAAAGTGCGATCGACCCGATGAGAGCCCCGGCGAGGCCCAGCCCGTGAGCGGCGCGCCGGATGCGGACGAGCGATCCGAAGTCCGCCCATCCTTCAATCGGCGCCGCTTCATGGGAGCGGTGGCCACGGCAGGCGCCGGAGCGGTGCTCGGCGGCTTCGCCGGCGCGCCGGAGGCGCGCGCGGGCGTCGAGTTTCCTCTCGAGCGCGGCGACTTCGGCGCCGGCGGCTCGGAGATGGAGGCGGTGTGCCGGTCGGAGAACGATCTGTACGACTGCGAGGTGGAGGGCGAGCTTCCCGCGGACCTCGACGGCATCTTCTTCCGGGTCGGGCCCGATCCGCAGTACCCGAAGCCGCTCAAGTACAGCCACGACATTCCCTTCGACGGCGAGGGACATCTCAGCATGTTCCGCATCAAGAATGGGCACGTCGACTACCGCAGCCGCTATGCGCGGACGCAACGCTGGAAGGCCCAGCACGCCGCCCGCCGCTCGCTCTACGGCATGTACCGCAATCCCTTCACCGACGACCCGAGCGTCAAGGGCTTGAGCCGCGGCACCGCGAACACGCAGATCTATTTCCACGACGGCAAGCTCTTCGCGATGAAGGAGGACAGCCCTCCGGTCGTGATGAACCCGCTCACGCTCGACACGGTGGACAACTACTACACCTTCGACGGCGGCCTGAAAGGGCAGACCTTCACCGCCCATCCGAAGACCGATCCCGTGACCGGGGAGATGGTGGCCTTCGGGTACGAGGCGAAGGGGCTCGCGTCGAATGACGTCTTCGTGTTCTCGGTGGACCGCGCGGGATCAGTCAACTGGTCGGCGTGGGTCAAGGTGCCGTACGTCGGCATGATCCACGACTTCGGCGTGACGCAGAAGCACGTGCTGTTCTACGTGTGCCCGCTCGCGACGAACATGACCCTGCTCCGCGACGGCGGCCCGCACTTCGCGTGGGACTCGACGCTGCCGACCTGGCTCGGGGTCATGCATCGCGGCGGCGACGGGCGCGACATCCGCTGGTTCAAGGGCCCGGGATACATGTGCACGCACACCATGGGCGCCTGGAACGAAGGCGAGAAGATCTATTGGGACATGGACGGAGCCGACTCGAACCAGTTCCCCTTCTTCCCGCAGCTGCACGAGAAGTGGAGCCCGGTGAAAGCCGCGGGGCGCGTGATGCGCTTCACCGTGGACCTCAACAACCGCCGGCAGAGGACCTACGGCATCGAGAACCTCTACCCCGGCGTGTCGGGCGCGCTGTCGCGGCAGGACGACCGCTACCATTCCGTCCCGTACCGCTACGGCTTTCTGCTCTCGAGCGACCGCGCGACCGGCAGCCGCTGGGCGATGTTCGACCAGCAGAAACGGGCGGTGAAGTTCTACAGCCCGGGCCTCGACACGAGCCTCGCCGAGATGTGCTTCGTCCCGCGCAAGCCGGGCGCGCCGGAGGGCGACGGCTATCTCATCGGGGTCGCCTCGCGGCGCAAGGAGTACGGTCGCTCCGATCTCATCCTCGTCGACACCCAGCGGCCGGAAGACGGGCCGATCGCGACCGTGAAGATGCCCTACAAGGTCCACGGGCAGATCCACGGCTTCTGGGTCTCGGGGGATCGGCTCCCGGCGTAGAGACACCGCCGAGTTGCCCCATCGCCAAAAATGCCGGCGCGGGCGTGCGGCAGCAGCAGGCCTCGTGGGGAGGACGCTTCCGCGCGGGACGCCACCGCGCCGCTCAGTGGCTGCCGTATAGGTACTGCAGCGCGACGCCGACGAAGACGGCCATGCCCACGTAGTTGTTGTTGAGGAAGGCGCGGAAGCAGGCAGCCGGCTCGCGGGCGCGGATCAGCCACTGCTGGTAGGCGAAGAGGAGCGCGGCGGTGGCGAGCCCCGCGTAGTACCACGGCCCGAAGTGCATGTCGCGGCCCGCGAGCGCCAACGCGAACAGCATCAGCGCCTGCAGGATGCCGACCATCGCTTTGTCCATGTCCGCGAAGAGGATGGCCGTCGACTTGACGCCGAGCTTCAGGTCGTCCTCGCGGTCGACCATGGCGTAGATCGTGTCGTAGACCACGGCCCAGATCACCGCGGCGATGAACAGCACCCAGGCGACGCGCGGGAGCGCGCGGGTCTGCGCGGCGAAGGCCATGGGAACGCCCCAGCCGCCGAACGAGATTCCGAGATACAGCTGCGGAAGCGCGAAGAACCGCTTGACGAACGGATACGAGACTGTGAGGAAAGCGCCCACCGCGGAGAGCTTCACGGTGAGCGGATTGAGGCGGGTCACGAGCCACACCGCCACGACGCCGAGCGCGGCGAACAGCGCCATGGCCTCGTAAGGCGATACGCGTCGGGCCGCGAGCGGCCGCTCGCGAGTGCGCTTGACGTGCGGATCGATGTTTCGGTCCGCAAAGTCGTTGATGATGCAGCCCGCGGCGCGCATGACGAGCACGCCGGCGGCGAAGATGACGAGCACCTTCTCGGCCGGCCGGCCGTTGCCCGAGACCCACAGGGCCCACAGGACCGGCCACAGCAGCAGCCAGAATCCGATCGGCCGGTCGAGACGCGCGAGCAGCCCGTATTCGCGCACGCGGCGAGCCGCGCGATACCACCACGGCGCGTCCGGGCGGCGCGGGCTCTCGAGCGTGAAGTCCGGCGATACGGCAGCCATGCTCAGCCCACGCGTCCGTAGCGCTCGCCCGTGCCGATCCAGCGCGCGGCGAGCGGCGCGACGCGATCGGGATGCGAGCGGAGCACCAGCTCCGCCGCGGCCTGCACACGCGGCAGCAGGTCGGCGTCGCGTATGAGGTCGGCGACGCGCAGCTGCGCGAGACCGGTCTGGCGAGTGCCGAGCAGCTCGCCGGGGCCGCGGAGCGTCAGATCGCGCCGCGCGATCTCGAAGCCGTCGCTCGTCTCGCGGATGGCCTTCAGCCGCTCGCGGGCGAGCGGCGACAGCGGCGCCCGATAGAGCAGCACGCAGGTGCTCG
>JASHSR010000346.1 GCA_030038645.1 Gammaproteobacteria bacterium | reverse complement strand
CCGCTGAACAGCGGCACGGTCACTTCCAGCCCGATCTCGCTGTCGGCGACCTCGAAGGGAAAGCGCAGCCGCCCGGGGGATCCCCCGAAGTTGTACGCCTCATCGGTGTTCTCGGTCTGATCGGTGCGGGTGCCGGTGATGGCGATGCTCGGCAGATGCCCTCCGAAGGCGACTCGCACTTGCTCGCGCGCCGCCTCAGCGGCCAGCCGACTCGCCACGAGCGAGAGGTTCTGGTCCATCGAGACGGAGATCCAGCGCTGCGGGTCGGCGGGCTCGGGCAGCTCGAGCGGCATGTCCTCGCCCGGCTTGGCGAGGCTCGGGTAGTCCTGCTCGGTGATCTCGCGCAACTGCTGCTCCATGCTCGCCAGCGTGCGCTTGGCGGCGATCACCGCCGCGGCGGCGCTGTCGCGCGCGGCCTGCGCCTCCTGCACATCCGTGACGGCGATGAGCCCCACCTGAAAGCGCTTGTCGGCCTGCTCGAGCTGGCGAGAGAGGGCCGCGAGCGAGGCGGCATTGGCATCGAGGGTGTCCTTGGCGTTGAGCACGTTGAAGTAGGCGGTGGCGACGCGATTCACCAGGTCCTCCTGCGCGGCGCGATAGGTGGCCTCGGCCTCGGCGACCTGCTTGTGCGCCTCGGCGAGGGTGGCGAGGTTCGCCCAGGAGAAGATCGTCTCCTGCAGCTGCAGCTGGTAGCCGTGCGTGTCGATGAAGGAGGTGGTGCTCTCCGAGAACGGGATCACGACGCCCGTCGGGCCCGGGTACGGGAAGACTTGCTCCTCGCCCTGCTTCTGGCGCGAGATCCCGTAGGTGCCGGTGAGCTGCGGCAGCAGCGCTGCCCAGGCCTGCGGGGTTGCCTCGCGGGCCGCCTTGTAGGTCGCCTCCGCCTCGCGAATCTGCGTATCGAACCGCAGCGCGTCCTGGTAGACCCCCATGAGATCCTTCCCGGAGGCCAGGTTGACGAGCGCCAGCGCGGAGCAGGCGGCGACCAACCGCTTCATAACCCTCCATTTAGTGTTGTATATCACTATATCACGTGCCCGCCGGACCGGCAATCCCCCGCCCCCTTCGCGGGGGCACCGCCAAGCCGAGCAGCGCCTTCAGGCCGAGCGGCGTCCAAGCCGAGTGGCGTCGCCCTGGCGACGCGCACACGGGGAGCGCGGCGCCCCTCTGCCGGCGCGCTCCGCCCGGAGCGTCTCTCAATACCTCTTCAGCGACGAATCGACATCCTGGACCCAGGCGAGGATGCCGCCGGTGAGGTTGGCGACGCGATAGCCCATTCGATCGAGGTACTCGGCGATCTTGGCGCTGCGCCCGCCGGAGCGGCACATCACGACGATGTCCCGATCCCGCGGCAGCTCCTCGAGGCGCGTCGACACCTCGTTCATGGGTATGTCCAGAGTGCCGGGCAGGCGGGCGATGTCCTGCTCCCAGTGCTCGCGCACGTCGAGCAGCGCCGGCGGGTCGGCCGTTGCGAGCCGGGCTTGCAGCTCGCGGGGTGTGATTTGTTGCACCATGATCCGAGCCTAGAAGGTGAATGTGCTGGGCCGTGAGGCATTGATCAGGGGGTCGATGACAGTCTCGAACAGACTCTCTCGCGCCCACGCGCCCTCGGCGACGCACCGGACGACGCAGGCTTCCATCACGGGCGGCTCGCCCACGACCACGAACAGGCGCCCTCCGACCCCGAGCAGGCGCTGAAAGCGCTCGTCGTAGACGGGGAGGGAGGCGGTGAGAGCGATGGCGTCGTATCGCTCGCCGCCGCCGAGCCGGGTGGCGTCGCCGGTCGCGACGTTCGCATTGCGTACGCCGAGCGAGGCGAGGTTCGCGCGCGCGAGATCGGCCAGATCGGGAAAGATCTCGATCGAGTGCACGCTCGCGGCCGTCGCCGCAAGACAGGCGGTGAGGAACCCGGAGCCCGCGCCGATCTCGAGCACGCGCTCCCGGCCCTCGAGCTCGAGGGATTGAAGCAGGCGTCCCGCGACATTAGGGCGTAGCATGTGCTGGCGGTGAGGCAACGGAACGTGCACGTCGGCAAAGGCCAGGAAACGGTGCTCCACCGGCACGAACAGCTCGCGCGGCACCTTGCGCAACGTGTCGAGCACGCGCTCGTCGAGCACGTCCCAGGCGCGCACCTGCTGCTGCACCATCTGTTCGCGGGCGATGTCGTTCGGACTGATCATCATTTGCGCTCGATTCGACTTATTGTGCCTGAGGAACAGAGCACAGCAAATTGCGGTTTTTCCGCGGCTCCGCCCAGCGGTTTTGCCGCGTACAAAGTGAAATCGGAGCGAAGGCGCCTCTCCGCGTACGTTATGCTTCCGTGAGGGGCGCGAGAAGACCAACGAATGTGTCCGGTAACGCGCTCTCTCGCAACGAGGCCTTAGGGGAAAGATGTCGATCGTCGGGCTGGTCAGCCTTCTGCTCGCGCTGGTGGCGATCCTGTTCATCGTGCTCTACCTGTTGCAGCGCCGTGAGGTGAGCGCGGTCGGGCGGCTCTCGCAGGAAGTCCAGCGCATCGCGATCGGGGGCCGCCTGGGCGGACGCGTCGAGCTCGAGAGCGGCAGCTCCGAGGTCTCCGCGCTCACCACCGCCATCAACCACCTGCTCACGCGCGCGGCCGCCGGGCCGGAGCGCGAGCGCGACCGCATCACCCCGAAGCTCTTCACGGAGCTCGGCGACCGCATTCACGAGGCCGTCCTCGTGCATCGGGACACCATCCTGCACGCCAATCGCCAGTTCGCGGCGCTGATGGGGGTCGATCGCGCCGAGCTCATCGGCCGCAAGCTCGCCGATCTCGTTCCGCCCGAATACTCGGAGCTCGTGAGCGAGAACATCCGCCGCCGGCTCGCCGGAGAGCCGGCCGCCGAGCGCTACGAGATCGAGATGGTGGGGCTGCAGGGCCAGGTGAGCCGCCTCGAGGTGAGCTCCGCCGTGATCGATTACGAGGGGGGCCCGGCGCTGCTCGTGACCGGCGTCGAGATCATTCCCACTCAGTCGATGCCCGCCCTGCGCCAGCCCACCGGAGAGCCGGACGCGGCGAGCCGCGCGTCGGCGCGGCGCGCGCTCGCGCTCAACTCTCTCTCGGAGGCCGTCATCTCCACGGACGCGGAGGGGCGGATCGAGTACATGAATCCGGCGGCGGCGACTCTCACGGGCAGCAACGAGGACGACGCTCGCGGCAAGACGCTCGAGGAGGTCGTCGGGCTCGTGGACGATTCCGAGCGGCGGCTGCTGACCGACCCCGTGCGGCAGGCGCTCACCACCGGCGCGCCGGTCAATCTCAGCCGCCGGGCGGTGCTGCTGTCGCGAGCCAACGGGGCGGAGCGCTCGATCGAGCTCTCGGCCTCGCCGCTCCGCAACGCGGCGGGCGAGGTCGCCGGCACGGTCGTGCTGCTGCACGACGTGACGGAGATGCGCGGGCTCGCGCGCCAGATGTCCTACCAAGCGACGCACGACGCCCTCACGGGGCTCGTCAACCGCCGCGAGTTCGAGCGCCGGCTCACCGAGTCCATCGAGAGCGGACACCGCGGCGACGGCCAGCACGTGCTCTGCTACCTCGACCTCGACCGCTTCAAGGTCGTGAACGACACGAGCGGGCACTTGGCCGGCGACAGCATGCTGCGGGAGGTCGCCAAGCTCCTGCGCGACGCCGTGCGCGACAGCGACACGGTCGCCCGGCTGGGAGGAGACGAGTTCGGGATGCTGCTCGCCGGCTGTCCGCTCGACAAGGCCCGGCAGATCGCCGACGACGTCTGCCGCTCCGTGAGCGACTACCGCTTCGTCTGGAAGGACAGGATCTTCAACATCGGCGTGTCGATCGGGCTCGTCGAGATCTCGCGCGAGAGCGGCTCGCTCGAGGAGCTGTTCGCGGCGGCCGACTCGGCGTGCTACGTCGCGAAGAGGCAAGGCACGGGGCGCGTCGCCGTGTACTCGGCGCGCGATGAGGCGCTCGCCCGCCACAGTGGGGAGATCCAGTGGCTGCAGCGGCTGCAGAGCGCGCTCAAGGAGAACCGCTTCCACCTCTATCATCAGCCGATCGTGCCGACGCTCGGGGAGGACCATGGACCGGCCATGGAGGTGCTGGTTCGCCTCAAGGACGAGAGCGGCCACGACGTGCCGCCCTCGGAATTCGTGCGCGCGGCCGAGCGCTATCGCCTCATGGGGCTGGTCGATCGCTGGGTGGTGCAGACGACGCTCACGGCGCTCGGTCGCGGCGCCGTCAACGTCCCGCCCAACCGCAGTATCGCGATCAACATCTCGGGCCAGACGCTCGGCGATGTGCAGTTCCTCGAGTTCGTCGTCGAGTGCCTGGACAACACGGGCGTCTCGCCGACGCAGGTCTGCTTCGAGATCGCCGAGAGCGCGGTCGTCGCCAACCTCGATCACGCCCGGCGCTTCGTCGGCGTTCTGCACGGGATGGGCTGTCAGTTCGCGCTCGACGACTTCGGCTCGGGCGTCGGCTCGTTCTCCAACCTCAAGAACCTGCCGATGGACTATTTGAAGATCGACGGCTCCTTCATGCGCAATCTCGCGCGCGACTCGGTGAACCAGGCCATGGTCACCGCGATGATCAAGCTCGCGCGCACGCTCAACTTCAAGGTGATCGCAGAGCAGGTCGAGGACGCCGCGGCGCTCGATACCGCCCGGCGGATGGGCGTCGACTACGTCCAGGGCTACGCCGTCGGCCGCCCGCAGCCCCTGCCCCTCGCCGCGTGAAGCCTCCTCCCTCCTCTTAACTCGGCGCCTCGGCGGACTCGCGGAGGTCGGCGGGGGAGGGTGAGCGCGAGATAACCCCCCGCCACGCTGTCCGACACAGGCCCCGGAGGGGCCTCTCCTCGCGCCTGCTTTCATGTTGAGGATGAGCGCCCCTCCGGGGCGCCTAAACAGCGTGGCGGGGGGTTATCTCGCGCTCACCCTCCCGGCACGCCCGCGGGTACAGTAGGGGCTGAGTTAAGAGAAGAGTAAGGAGCGCGCGATGAAGCCGGTCGTGGCGGTCGTGGCACCCGGGAGCATGGGCGCGGCGGTGGGTGGGCGGCTCGTCGCAGGCGGTCTCGACGTCCTCACGTCGCTCGACGGCCGGGGCGAGGCGAGTCGCGAGCGGGCGCGCGCGGCGGGGATGAGAGCGGTGTCGGACTCGCAGCTCGTGGAGGCCGACTTCGTGCTCTCCATCGTCCCGCCCGGCGCGGCGCTCCCATTCGCGGAGCGCATGGCGCCGCGGCTCCGCGACGCGGGCCGCAAGCCGGTGTTCGTGGACTGCAATGCCGTGAGCCCCGAGACCGTGCGGCGCATCGCCGATACGATCGCCGCGACCGGTGCGCCGTTCGTGGACGCCGGGATCATCGGCCCGCCACCGAGAGCGGGCGCACGCGGGCCGAACTTCTACGCCTCGGGTCCGCACGCCGCCCGCTTCAAAGCGCTCGCCGGCCATGGGCTCGAGATCCGCGTGCTCGAGGCGCCCGTCGGCGCCGCATCCGCGCTGAAGATGTCGTATGCCGGAATCACGAAGGGGTTGATCGCCGTCGGCACCGCGATGCTGCTCGCCGCCACCCGCGCCGGGGTCGCGGATGCGCTGAATGCCGAGCTCGCCGAGAGCCAGCTGGCGCTCCTCAACTCGTTCCGGCGCGCCGTGCCGGGGATGTTCCCCAAGGCCTACCGGTGGATCGCCGAGATGCAGGAGATCGCCGCATTCGCGGACGAGGACGCCGCCGCCGCGGAGATCTTTCGCGGCGCCTCGGCGCTCTACGAGCGCATCTCGCTCGATGTGGCGGGCGAACGGCGGGAAACGAGGCTTCTCGAGAGCTTTCTGAGTGGAGGACGTCCGCGTTGACGGCTTGGACCGGCAGATCCCAGTACCGGCAGATCGACGCTTCGCGCAGGCGATACCGGCGGCGACGACTCAGTCGCTGCGGTCGGGCGATGCCGGCTGGAAGTTGAGCGCAAGGCCGTTCGTGCAGTAGCGCAGCCCGGTCGGCGCCGGTCCGTCCGGGAAGACATGGCCGAGATGCCCGCCGCAGCGCGCGCAATGGATCTCCGTGCGGCGCATCGAGTGGCTGCGGTCCTCGGACGTCGCCACGGCGCCGTCCACCGCCTTGAAGAAGCTCGGCCATCCGCTGCCGCTCTCGAACTTCGTGGAGGCCTCGAACAGGGGCTGGCCGCAGCCCCGGCAGCGGAACACGCCGGGGCGATGCTCGTCGTTGAGGGGGCTCGTGCCGGCGCGCTCCGTGCCGTGCTCGCGCAGCACGAGGAATTGCTCCTCCGTCAGCTCGCCGCGCCACTCCTCCGAGGACTTCTCGACCGGATACCGCTCGCTCGCGCTCATCTGCCTCTCCCGCTGCACCGACTCGCGAAGGAGCCCGGCAACCGCGCGCTCCTTGCCCTGCGCAGTCTACCTTACCCGGGCGGGCGGGCCCGAGCTTGGGGCCCGAGGGCGGCGGTCCGCGGTATCCTCAGCGGGAGCGCTCGCGCATGACAATTCTGGAACTGTTTGCAAATCAGAAACTTATCTTCTTGTAAGGGACTGTCGCAGAACGCGCGCAGCGGAGCCATTGTGAGCGCGGCTCGCGCGTGCGAGTATACGATGGGCACGTGCCGCTAGAGCACGATCGTGGGGCGGTAGGGGATCCGAACACATGCAGCTTGCACGCCTGTGGCGTGAGCATCTGGCCGCGGGTTGTCCCCGAGAGCTCGCCGGTCTCGAGATCGCGGGGACGGACGCGCGCGAGCTCGACGCGGAGATCACGGCGTGCGTCAGCGCCCTGCTGACTCATACGCTCAAGGTGGACGACCGGATCGAGCGGCGGCTCGTCGAGGTGAGCGCGGACCTTGCGCGCCGGCAGTCGAGCTCCGAGCCGCCGGTCGCGCAGTACTGCGCACGGCTCAACCAGCTCGTGAGCGCGGTCCTGACGGAGTCGAAGGCCGCGAATTCCTAGCCTCTGTCGTCTATAGCCTGTGGACGATTAGTCTCCGTCGGAAAATGATCTACGCACCATGCGGGCGGATCCTGTCGCTGCGGCCTTCGGTCGCGTGCTGCGAGAGCAGCGCGAGGCTTGCGGCTTCTCGCAAGAGCTGATGGCCGAGAAGGCCGACGTAGATCGGACCTTCATCAGCCAGATCGAGCGCGGCATCCGCCGCGCGACGCTCACCACCCTGTGCAAGCTCGCCGACGCGCTGGAAGTGGCGCCGTCGACGCTCGTCGCCCGCGTGGAGCGGCAGCTGCTGAAGTAAGGCTCGGGAGCGCTACCCTTCCCGCTCCGGCGCCGGGCGGGAAGGCCGGGCCATGAGCGACTCGTTGGAGAGGTCGTCGAGCCGCTCGCCGAACAGTTGCGGACGTCGCAGCCGGTAGCGCTCGATGGCTATCGACAGCGTCGACGGGTGGCGACCCAGATGGCGCGCGACGTCGCTCAACTTGGCGGCGCCGGAGCGCGTGGCGTGCCAAGCGATAACGGCTCGACCGAGTGATAGAGCCCGGCGCCGCGAGCGGGATTGGAGCTCATCGCGCCCCACGTTGAGGCACGCCGCGACCCGTTCGATGAGACGGTCGAGAGCCTCGAGGTCGGCCGAGCCGCGGCGCGCAACCGGCGCGAGGCTCCGCAGAAACTCCCGCTCCTCATCGGCCGGGCTCGAGGCTCCGCGCGCCGCCGCGAGCGCGCCGCGCCGCTCGATCTGCTCCCGCATGAATCCGAGATAGGCGTCAGGGCCACCGCGGGCTGCGCCCCTGAGCCATTGCAGCACCGGCTCCGTCGTGACCCACGAAAGCCTCTGCACGCCGAGATAGGCTCGGTGACTGCTCCAGGGGTACTCGGCCGGCTCCGCCGCGAGCCCGAGCCGCACCGGCATCAGATGCAGGTGGCTCACGAGGAGCGGCAGCTGCGGCTCGGTCACGGCTACGGCGCGGTAACGCTGTCGAAAGACGTGCCCGCGCACGCCGGCGCGCCGGTTGATGCGCTGGGCGTGCTGTCCCGCCACGCGCTGCACGAATTTTCCGAGCGGCGCGCTCGAGACCTGCAGCGCGAAGCACGCCTCCTCCGCCACCCAGCAGAAAGCGAGCAGTCGAATGTGGCACCCCTCGATGTGCCGGGCGACCAACGCCGCGAAGTCCGCAAAGTCCTCGGTCTGTGGAAAGAGCCGCCGTCCCGCGTTGGCGCGCAGGACGAGGTAGTGGAAGTCGCCGGGTCTGTGGGTCCGAGTCGAGCGCGCCATCCTTGTCTACCTTCTCGCGTGTGTGCCGAGGGCTCCCAGTGAATCACAGCCGAGCTCGCAATATCTTAAATCTATTTGAAAAAAAATATACTTCGCTAATGCGCTAGATTTTCGCTAATCGACGTTTTGAGAGCGTGTTGATCGGTGGGCTGTCGCGCGTAACGAATAATCAAACGGTCGGGCGTCCGACACTTGTGGTCGGCATTTGACGGTGCCAGGTGAGTTTTTGCCCGAGATGGATCGACATAAGTAGAGAATGTCCGTGTGGATTCCGTGATGGACGGGCTCAAGAAACTCCGCCAGGCGCTGTTGCGGCGGCTGGTGCGGCGGGGCGCTCTGCCTCAGGACGCGGAGGACGCCATTCACGACGCCTTCGTGCGGCTCTGCCTCGCTCAAAGAAAGCAGACCGTGCGCAATCCGGCGGCGTTTCTCACCGACGTCGTCACGAAGGTGCGCATCGAGCGATGGCGCTCCGCCCAGCGCCATCACCGGCTGTTCGTCGACGAGCCCGCGGAGGAGCTCGAGCTCGCCGATGTCTCCCCGAGGCCGGATGAGTATCTGCAGGCCGATCAACGCCTCGAGAGAATGTGGCGCCGCCTGGGCGAGCTCAGCCCGCGGACGCGGGAGGTCTTCTTTCTGCACCGCCTGCAGGGGTTGAGCTACGCCCAGATCGCGGCGTCGATGGGAATCTCCGTCAGCGCGATCGAGAAGCACATCGCGCGGGCGGCGCTCGCGATCTCCGATGAGATGCACTGCGAATGAGCGCAAGCGATTCCACGGAACTCGGCGGTCTTCCCTTGAGCGTGCGCGCCGAGGCCGCGGCGTGGCTGGCGAGCCTCGGCGGTCCCCATCGTACTCCGGAGCTCGAGGAGCGCTTCGGGCGCTGGCTCGCGGAATGCGAGCCGCATCGCATCGCCTGGGAGCGTGCCTCGGACGCCTGGGATTTGGCGGGCGGGCTCGCCTCGAAGATCGAGCCGCAGGAGGAGATCGTGGAGAGCGAGCGGCCCCGGCGGCGAGGGGCTCTTGCGCTCGCGGCGGCCGCCTTGACCGTCCTGCTGGCCGCGGGCGCCGTGGGCCTCTTTCTCTCGCAGAGGGGTGTCGTCTCGACCGCAACCGGCGAGCGCCGCGTACTGTCCCTGCAGGACGGGAGCCGGATTACGCTCAACACCGACACGCGCGTCTTGGTGCGATACGACGCCGAGGCGCGCCGCGTGCGGCTCGAGCGCGGCGAGGCCCTTTTCGAGGTCAAGCGGGCACCGAGCTGGCCGTTCATCGTCACGGCGGGCGGCCGTGAGATCCGCGCCCTCGGCACCTCCTTCGAGGTCCGCCGTTACGGCGAGCAGCGAGTGTCGATTACGCTGGTCGAGGGACGGATCAGCGTCGCGCCGGCGGGAGCCGGCGCCAGCCCGCCTCGGCAGGAGGTCACGGTGCTCGCCCTCCCGGGCCAGCGCGTGACTTTTGCACCGCACCAGGCCCCGAGGGTCGACAGGCCCGTACTGAAGCAAGTGATCGCCTGGCAGAGCGGGGAGGTCGTGTTCGACGATACGCGGCTCTCCGACGCCATCGAGGAGATGAATCGCTACAGCGAGCGGCGCATCGTCGTCGAAGATCCGCGCGTCGCCGCCCTGCGCGTCAGCGGCCTGTTCCAGGCGGGCGATTCCGAGGAGTTCGCGCAGGGCGTGGCCGCGACGTTCGGGCTGCGCGTGGAGGAGCTGGGAAACCGCATCGTCCTGGCTCGGCCGGACGGAGCGCCATCCGCCAGTCGCTGATGCCGCGGGCGGCCCACCCGCAGCCCGTGAGCCCGCGGCCCGTGAGTCCGCGGCCTGCGAGCCCGCGGCCTGCGAACCCGCGGCCGCTGAGCAAGCAGCTGCTGAACGCACAGCCTCTGATCGCGCCGTACTGAGCCCGCAGTCAGCTCGCTTGCGGATCCCTCGGTCACCCCACGCCAGTGGCAAGTACTGGCATTTCCCGACGTCGGCGCGCTTCAAATCTTCGCGCCGCGATTGAGGATTATAGCCTACAGAATCGTCACAACAGGTTGGGGTCGTTCGCGCCGGGCGCATGAGCCGCTCGGCCATGGAGATCACAATGAGAGCTACGCTCCAATCTGCTGCACTGCATGCAGCCCTGTTGATGCTCGCGATCTGCTCGATGCCGCCCGCTCGTGCGCAGGCGGCCTTCAGCTTCGATCTGCCCGCGGAGCCGCTCGCGGACTCCCTGCGCGCCGTGGCGAGCGAGACTCACACCGACGTCATCTTTGATCCGCACGTCGTTTCCGGATTGACCGCGCCACCTTTGAGGGGAACGGCAACGGCACAGCAAGCGGTCGCGGAGCTGCTGGCACATACCGGACTGCAGTACGTCAAGTCGGGCGAAAGGACGCTGCGCGTCGTCCGCGTCGAACCGACACGGACCTCCGACCGATCAACGCGATCCGACGCCTCTGATGACTTGCAGAGCCCGCCCGACCAGGGATCGCAAGGCTCTGAGCCGACTGGCCCGCAGGTCGCGAGCGAAGCGCGCGAAGGCCGTACTGCCACGACGCCAGCGACGTCTTCACCAGTCAATCTCGAACAGGTGGTCGTGACCGGAACGCACCTGCAGGGAATCAAGAATTCCCCATCTCCCGTGCTCGTGTTCACACAGGCGGACATCGAGCAGTCAGGGGCCTCCAATCTCGCGCAGTTCATCCAGACGCTGCCGCAAAACTTCAACGGGGGCGACTCCGTAAATACGATGGCTGGCGTGGCGGGCGGCGGCGCTGCCACGAATAACGACATAGCGGGAACCGGCGTCAATCTCCGTGGCCTCGGAAACGACGCCACCATCGTGCTCATCGACGGCCATCGCGTTGCGCCGGCCGACACAGCGGGAAGCTTCGTCGATCTGTCGCTCATTCCGTTGAGCGCCATCGAGCGGGTGGAGGTCGTCACCGACGGGGCGTCCGCCATCTACGGCTCCGACGCCGTGGGCGGAGTGGTGAATGTCATTCTCCGCAAGAGCTACGACGGAGAAGAGTCGCGAGTGCGGTACGGCACGGTCGCAGACGGCTCCAGCCACGACACGCAAGCCGCGCAGACCGCCGGAACCAGCTGGCGCGGTGGCTCCGCGCTCGTCAGTTACGAATTCGACGACAGCACGCCGCTGAGCGCTGCCGACCGCAGCTTTTCCAATACTGCGCCCCAGCCCTTCACGCTCCTGCCGGAGCAGGTTCGGCAAAGCGCCGTTCTGTCTGTCAATCAGGACCTGACACCTGGAACGAACCTCTTCGCGGAGGGGATGTATTCCCGCCGGGCCGAATACGAGGACATTTCGACTCCGCTGTATTCACAGTATCTACCCGCGACGGTTACCGCATACGACGCGATCGTCGGCGCCGATTCGACGCTGTCGCGCGCCATCCAGCTCGAGGGCAGCCTGTCCTATTCGCATGACGACACGTTCAGCGAGGTGATCGCTCTCGCCCCACCACCTGTCGGCCAGCCGCTCAGTGAGAATCGCACATCCTCGGATGTCTTCTCGGCCGACGCCGTCTCGCGCGGGTCTCTTTGGTCCTTCGATGACGGTACAGTCGAGTACGCGCTCGGTGGGCAGTACAGGGAGGAGTCGTACGACGACATGGATTTGCTCGGTGGTGCGCCGTTCAATCCCAGCCGGAGCGTATCCGCGGGGTTCGTGGAGCTCCATGTGCCGATACCGGGCCTGCAGCAGACGGCGGCCGGCGACAGTCGAGTCGCGCTGAGCTTGGCGGATCGGTACGAGGACTACAGCGACTTCGGGACGACGAATAATCCTCAGATCGGGATAACGTGGAATCCGACGGAGGCGTTGAGGTTTCGAGGAACGTTCGGCACCTCGTTCGTAGCACCGCTGCTCTCGGAGCTCAACCCCGTGCCGTTCCAGGTGGTGGGCTTCAACACCGATATATTGCCCGGGGCCGCTCCACCCAGCGGCGGCAATGTCAACGCGCTGCTCGTCTTTGGAGGCAATGCGCACCTCGAGGCCCAGAACGCCACCACCTGGACTGCCGGGGCGGACTGGAGCCCGTCCGGCTCGTCGGGAGTACGCGCGACGCTCACTCTATACGGAACGCGGTTCACGAACCGGATCGCGAACCTCCAACAGGCAGGTTACGATCCGATCCTCGCGTTTCCACTCGAGTCGCTGCTGGGACCGGAGATCATCGAGCGAAACCCACCGAGCTCGCTGGTACAGCAGCTCATCGGCCTGCCCGTCTTCGATAACTTCGGCGCCAACTTGGCGGATATCTCCGCCATCGTCAACGATGCATGGCTCAACATCTCGAAGGTCGAGACGACGGGAATCGACTTCGGAGCTTCGTACCGGACGGATGTCGGCCGGGTTCATTTGGAGACGGGGCTCGACGGAACGTACATCCTGAAGATGCAGACGCAGTTCACGAGTGGAACGCCCATCATCGACACTCTGAACACGCCCTACAACCCCACGCGCGTGAAGATGCGCGGCAGGGTCATCGTCACACGTGGTTCCTTCAGTGTCGCCAGTTTCGTCAACTTCGTCAGTGCATACCAAAATTCGAGCGTGATGCCGGTAGCGCCGGTCGCATCCTGGACGACGCTCGATCTGACGGCGACGTATCGATGTCAGTCGTGCAGCGGCCTGCTCGGAAAGCTCACGGCTCTCTTGAGCGTCCAGAACATTGCGAACAGAAACCCGCCCTTCGTCGCGAACGCGAGCGGGTTCGCCGTCAACTTCGACGGCGCGAACGCGAATGCGCTCGGACGCTATTACTCCGTGCAGCTCACCCAGCAGTGGTAAGCATGATACCTGCGGGAGTTGTGGTCCCGTTGCATGCGCTGGTTGGCGCGAAGAGCCGCCCAGGCACTTTTGCGCGTCGATCTACAAGATGGGCTCCCGCGGCAGCCGTCGCGATCTTTTCGGCGGTGGCGCTCGGTGCGGCTTATGCGCACCCGCCGCCACAGTCGCTGCGGCCGACCCCAAATAGCTGCTTGCGCGCGGCGGTCGAATCGGCCCGCACGGTGATCGCTGCGCCCCGCGTAGGGTCGGAGTTCGGAGCACGAGTACAGCAGATCGATATCTCGCGTGACGGAAGCGAGGTGGCTTACACGGTCGTCGAGCCGGACATCGACCATAACGTGTACAGGCTCAGCCTGTGGATAGCGTCCACGGCCGCTCGCACGCCGCCCAGGCGCGTGGCGGATGAGGGATCGTCGAGCACCTTGGTGCCGACCGCGACGCCGCGATTTTCTCCTGACGGACGGCGGCTCGCGTACCTCGAGCAAAGGGCTGGAAAGGTTCGTGTCGACGTGTTGGATCTGGCCACCGGCCGGAGCGAGCAGTTCGGCGGCGGTTCCGCGGGGGATCGGGGCTGGATCATCCGTACGACGGCGGGACTCGAGTGGAGCCCAGACGGGCGCTTTCTGGCATTCGGCGTCGGCGAGCGTGCGCCGGCGCATTCTGAGCACGCGCCGCGCGGAGTCGAGACCGGAACGGAGTGGGTCGAGGACGCGGGGAGCGATGAGCCGGACGGACTGGCGTTGCTGCGCGTGGCCGACGGGAAAGTGCAGAAGATCATTGATCCCACAGTGGACGTTCGCGACTTCGACTGGTCGCCCGATGGATCGAGGATCGCCGTATCGGCCAGCCCACGGAGCGTACCGGCGTACCTGCGCTTCATGTACACGGACATCTATATCCTCGATGTGCGCTCGCGGCGTCTGTCTCCCCTGGTGGTCCAGCCCGGCCGTGACGACGATCCGAGCTGGTCTCCGAACGGACGTGCAGTGGCGTTCTTGAGCAGCGGCGGCGTCCTCGATTGGATGCAGAGGAGGATACCGGCCTACGTGGACGTGGCCACCCGCCGGATCGTCTATCCGCATCGAGCGTCTATCACGAGCCTCTCCGGAGGTGCCGTGGAGTCGCGCCCGACGTGGAGCTCGGACGGCAAGAGCGTGATCGTGAGGCTCTTGTGGAAGCTGCGATCGGCGATATACGAGGTACCCGTCGCCGGAGGGCCT
>JASHSR010000345.1 GCA_030038645.1 Gammaproteobacteria bacterium | reverse complement strand
GTGGCACGGGCCCGGGCCGTTCGATCCGCAGAGCGGCACGATCTTCAAGGAGAAGGCCTCCGGCCCCACCTACACGCAGGTGTTCGGGCAGTGGCTGTGCGACATGGCCGAGCGCGAGCCGCGCCTGATCGGCATCACCCCCGCGATGCGCGAGGGCTCGGGGCTGGTCGAGTTCTCCAAGCGCTTCCCGGACCGCTACTTCGATGTGGCGATCGCCGAGCAGCACGCCGTCACCTTTGCCGCCGGGCTCGCCGCCTCGGGCTTGAGGCCGGTGGTGACGATCTACTCGACGTTCCTGCAGCGCGCGTACGATCAGCTGATCCACGATGTGGCCCTGCAGAGCCTGCCGGTGGTGTTTGCGATCGACCGGGCGGGGCTGGTGGGAGGGGATGGCGCGACGCACCAGGGGAGCTTCGATCTGAGCTACCTGCGGTGCGTGCCGAACCTGGTCGTGATGGCGCCGGCCGATGAGAACGAGTGCCGGCAGATGCTCTACACCGCGACGACTCTCGAGGGACCGGCGGCGGTGCGCTATCCGCGCGGAGCCGGGCCCGGCGTTGCGGTCTCGCCGGAGATGACGGCCCTCCCGATCGGTCGCGCCGAGCTGCGGCGCGAGGGCGCCGGCGGTCTCGCGCTGCTCGCGTTCGGTACGCTCGTCGCGCCGGCGGCGCACATCGCCGAGCGGCTCGATGCGACGCTCGTCAACATGCGCTTCGTGAAGCCGCTCGACGAGGACATGGTGCTCGCGGTCGCGAGGAGGCACCGGGCGATCGTCACGCTCGAGGAGAATGTCGTGGCGGGCGGCGCGGGCTCCGCCGTCGGGGAGCTGCTCGCCGCGGAAGACGCGCGGGTCCCGCTCCTGCAGCTCGGCATTCCCGACCGCTTCATCGAGCACGGCTCACGAGACGACTGCCTCGCATCGGCCGGGCTCGACGCCGCGAGTCTCACGGAGGCGGTGGAGCGCTGGTGGACTCATCTCTCGGGCGGCGCACGGCCGGCGGCAGAGGCGCGCGCCGGCGCACGCGCATCCATGGACGTGCGGACCGGCACCGGGCACCATGGACGATTGCTCGCGGAGGACTAGGAGCCTTGACCCCCGTCGCCGAGAACGATCCCGTCATCCTTGCGATCGAGGATGTGCAGGGACGCGCCGACACGCGGCGCATACCGATCAATCGCGTCGGGGTGAAGGATCTCACCCATCCGGTGCGGGTCCGGGACCGCACGACCGGCGAGCAGCACACCATCGCGAGCTTCAACATGTACGTGAGCCTGCCGCACGACTTCAAGGGCACGCACATGTCGCGGTTCGTCGAGGTGCTGCATCTGCACGAGCGCGAGATCTCGGTCGACTCCTTCCGCGCGATGCTCGGGGAGATGACCGAGCGGCTCGAGGCGGACGCCGGCCACATCGAGATGAGCTTTCCGTTCTTCGTCATGAAGCGCGCTCCGGTCACGGGCGTGGAGAGCCTGATGGATTACCGCGCGACGCTCGCCGGGGAGCTCCGCGACGGCCGCACCGAGCTGTGGATCCGAGTGGTCGTGCCGGTCACGAGCCTGTGCCCGTGCTCGAAGGAGATCTCGGCGTACGGCGCGCACAATCAGCGCTCGCACGTCACGATCGCCGTCGAGGCGTTGAGCCACATCTGGATCGAGGAGCTCATCGAGCTCGCGGAGTCCGAGGCCTCCTGCGAGCTGTACGGGATTCTCAAGCGCGCCGACGAGAAGCGGGTGACGGAGCGCGCCTACGACAACCCGAAGTTCGTCGAGGACATCGTGCGCGACGTGGCGGTGCGCCTGAACCGCGACGAGCGCGTCGCGGCGTACGTCGTGGAGGCGGAGAACTTCGAGTCGATCCACAACCACTCGGCCTACGCCCTGATCGAGCACGACAAGGCAAGCCGCTGAGCGGCGCCGGCGCGGATTCAGCCCGGTACTGCCTCGCCGCTCTGTAGACGCCCGATGAGGGTGCGCAGGAACACGCGGTTGAAGCGCAGCTGGCAGGACGCGGAGACCTGCTCGAGCAGCGTCGAGCTCACCTTGAGCACGGTCACCGCATCGCCCGCGCGCACGGTCGCGGTGCGCTTGGCGCCCGGCACGTAGCTCGCCTCGCCGAAGCAGTCGCCGCCCTCGAGCGCGCCGAGCCGCTGTCCGTGGCGCTCCACCGCGCAGGTCCCGGAGACGATGATGTAGAAGCGGTCGTCCATCTCGCCCTCCTTGACGATCTCCTCGCCCGCCGCGTAGTTCTGCCAGTGACTCGCGCGCAGCACTTCCCAGATCTCGCCGTGCGAGAACTCGTGGAAGAACTTCAGCCGCCGCAGCACCCCGAACTGCTCCTGCCGGTCGATGCGCGCGTTCTGCTCGCGCAGCTTCTGGTGCACGCGCGTGAGCTCGGCGGCGAAGTCGAGCCCGCTCTTGTAGCGCTTCTCCGGCTCCTTCTGCAGCGCGACGGCGACCACATTCTCGAGGTACTCCGGAACGTCCTTGCGCAGGGTGTGGATCGGGGCGGGAGTCGCGTAGACGATCTGATGCAGCAGCTTCTGCAGGTTCCCGGCGCGGAACGGCCGCGAGCCGGTGAGCAGCTCGTACATCACGGCCCCGAGCGAGTACAGGTCCGAGCGGTTGGTGAGCTCGAGGCTCTGCACCTGCTCGGGCGACATGTAAGAGGGGCTGCCGGCGATTCCCTCGATGCGCGAGATGTCCGAGTCGGCGACGAGGGCGATGCCGAAGTCGATGATGCGAACGTCGCGGTCCTGCGTCAGCATGACGTTGGAGGGCTTCACGTCGCGATGAATGACGCCGCGCGAGTGCGCGTAGTGCAGCGCCTTGGCGCATTTGTAGATGATCTCGACGGTGTCGTCGACGCGCAGCAGGTTGTCGGCGCGGCAGTACGCGGAGAGCGTGCGCGCCCCGTGCACGTGCTCGGTGACGACGTAACAATATCCGTTTTCCTCGCCGGCGTCGTAGATCGGGAGGATGTTCGGATGCTGCAGCATGCCGACCAGGTGCGCCTCGGAGAGGAACATCTTGCGCGCGATGCGCGCGCGCTCCTCGTCGCCTCCGGCGTCGATGTTGTACACCTTGATGGCGACGTCGCGGCCGTAATACGCATCGTGCGACAGGTAGACGGTGCCCGTGCTGCCGTGCCCGACTTCGTTGATGACCGCGTACTTGCCGATCTTCTCGGGTATCTTGCGCGGTGCGGGACGGGCCTGTGGTGACATGACTGGCGGCGGCGAGTTGAGACAGGCCGCAGCAGAATACGGTCGGGCGGCCCGGGCGACTGTGATCCAGCCCTCACCCGCTCGAGCGGAGCCGCGCGCCATCGACGGCGCGTGATCAGCGCCCGGCGGCGAAGTGATCGAATCCGTAATGCGAGAAATCGATCACAGACCCGTTGCGCGTCACGACCGCTCCCGGCTCTCTGCGGAGGGTTCCAACGCGGGCGTAGCGCCACTGCTCCACGGGAAGGTCGCGCAGCAAGGCGTCGACGCGCGACGGAGGAACGCTGAAAAGCAGCTCATAATCGTCGCCGCCGGTGAGCGCGAGCTCGCGCGCGCGCTCCGGACCGACCGCTTCGGCCAGCATCCGCGACACGGGCAAGATTTCATAATCCAGCTCGACGCCGCAGCCGCTCGCCCGCGCGAGCTTGCCCGCATCCCCGAGCAGCCCGTCCGACACGTCGATGCACGCGCTCGCGTACCCGCGCAGCCGCCGCCCCAGAGCCACCCGCGGCGCCGGAAAAAGAAATCGGTCCCGCAGATAGCGGGCCGCGCGCGCCTCGGGCACCTCGAGCCGCGACAGCTCGAGCTGCAGTCCCGCGGCGGCATCGCCCGGCGTGCCGCTCACATAGAGCGCCTCCTCCGCCGCGCCGCCGGAGCGCGTGAGCGCGGTGTCGCGCTCGACCGAGCCCAGTATTTGAATGGTGACGCAGAGCGGGCCGCGAGTCGTATCGCCCCCGACGAGCGCCACGCCAAACTCCTTCGCGAGCGCCGCGAGGCCCCGGCTGAACTCCTCGAGCCACCGCTCGTCGGCGCGCGGAACCGTGAGCGCGAGCAGCGCCCAGGCGGGCTCCGCGCCCATCGCCGCGAGGTCGCTCAGATTCACCGCGAGCGCGCGATGGCCGACCGAGGCGGCGGGGGAGCCCGCCGGGAAATGAGCACCCTCGACGAGCGTGTCGATGGCGGCGACGAGCTCGCGGTCCGGCGGACATTCGAGCAGCGCGGCGTCGTCGCCGACGCCGAGCCGCACGTCGGAGCGCGACGCGCCGCGGCCGCGGAAGAACCGGTCGATGAGCTCGAATTCGCTGAGCGGCATGGCGTTGCCGGAGCGGCGCCGCGAGTCAGTGCTCGTGCTGCCGCAGCGCTCTCGCCGCCCGGTCGAGTACCGCGTTCACGAACTTGTGGCCGTCGGTCGCGCCGAAGCGCTTGGCGAGACTCACGGCCTCGTTGATGACGACGCGGTACGGCACCTCGGGTCGCGCCTTGAGCTCGTGAGCTCCGATGAGCAGCACCGCGTGCTCGATCGGATCGAGCTGCTGCGCAGGACGATCCATCCAGGCGGCGAGCTCCGCGTCGAGATCCGCGTGCGAATCGCAAACGCCGCGCACCACCTCGGTGAAGTAGTCGCGGTCCGCGCGGGCCATGTCCTCGGCGCCCGCGAACTCCTGGATCACATCCTGCCACGGGCCACGATTGAGCTGCCAGCGGTAGAGCGCCTGCAGCGCGAGCTTGCGCGCGACCGAGCGCGCGCCGGAAGCCGAGCGGCCACCACCCGCGGGCGAGCGGCGGGAGCCCCGCGGTGAGCGGCCGGCGCCGGAAGGCGAGTCGCCGGCATCGGGGGGCGAACCGCTCGAAGCGTTGCGTTCCATGTCGGTGTGGAAACTTCGGC
>JASHSR010000344.1 GCA_030038645.1 Gammaproteobacteria bacterium | reverse complement strand
GCTCGCGGCCTGGCTTTCGGTGAATTCGGTGAGCTGCTTCAGCGCTCCGGGCCACAAGGTTGCATCGAGCGCCGCGTCGTAGAACGCCTCGATGATGGCCAGCATGCGCTCATCCAGTGACATGACGGCACCCGCGGTACGCCAGTCAGGTCGACCGATCCGGCTCGGCGCTCAATCCGTGATGTGGGTCATCCTCTTACATTCGTTCCAAATCGTTACGCCGGATCTCTCGAGCATGATAGCATCGCCCGCCGTCCGCGGCGCCGGCCTGCAGCCCGCGGTCGTCCCCTGACGCGCCGGCGCGCCGTCACTGCTGCCAGGGCAGCGGGGGGAAGATCTCGAAGTCGGACGGCACGCCGAGCGCCTTGAGGCGCGCGTGCCAAGCCGCCGCATCGAGGTCCGACTCGACCTTGCCGCTCGTCGTGTCGAGAATGAAATAGCGCGTCGCCGGGCCGCCGGCGAACGGCAGGTCATCGGTGAAGGGAACCAGCGAGGCCGGTACCTGGCCCAACGCGCCTGCGACGACGTAGCCGGACACCGCATACGCCGCGACGGTCTGCGGCAGGACTCGCCTGCCGCCTCGCCTCACGAGCTCTGTCCGATCGGCCTGGTCGGGCCGAAGGTAGTAGCCGTTCGGGAGCGCCACCACGGGGACGGAAGGCGTCGTGGCGCACGAGAGGGTAGCGAGAGTGAGGAGGGTGGCGAGGGTGAGAAAACCCACGTGACGAACGGACCGTCGATGCATGTTGAACAACACTCCTTCCAGTCCCATGGCGGGGCTGCGACCTCGAAACCTCGAGGGCATACCTATCTAGCATACGGGAATCGGAGGTGTATAGCGCGGCTGCGGCCAAGCACCCTTGACTGCCCGTGAGGGCGTCAGGACTGCGGACCGCGGTCGGGCGAGCGCGCGCTCTTCAGGTCGTCGAGCATCGCTCGGAGAGCCCCGGGGTCGATGGGCTTCGTCAAGTAATCGTTCATGCCGGCGGCGAGGCACTCCTCCCGGTGGCCGCTCAGGGCGTGCGCCGTGAGCGCGATGATGGGCAGCTTCGCGGCCGAGCGGCCGGCGGCGCCGGCGCGGATCCGCCGGGTTGCGGCGTAGCCGTCCATCACCGGCATCTGGCAGTCCATCAGGACGACATCGAAGGGCGCCTCCGCGAGCTTGGCGATCGCGACCTCGCCGTTGTCGGCGACCGTCACCTCGGCGCCGAGCTTCTCGAGGACGCGGCGCGCGAGCAGTTGGTTGACGGCATTGTCCTCGGCGAGCAGCACCCGCATGCCCTGCAGCGCCGCGCCGGGCGGCGCTCGCGCGGGCGCTGGGGCGGGCTTCGCGGCGCCGAGCAGCTCCTGCAGGACCTGAAGCAGCGCCGTCTGCTTGACGGGCTTCGTCATCACGTGATTGATGATCTCCGGGGAGGCTTGCTCCGTCGTGCGACTGCCGAGCGAGGTCATCAGGACGATGGGCACGTGCGCGCCCTGCGGATCGAGCCGCAGGCGCTCGGCGAGCCACGGTCCGGGGTGGTCCGGCAGGTCGTGGTCGAGCAGCACCAGATCGGGTGCGCGCCGCTCGGCGACGAGCTGCTTCCAGGCGTCGAGACCCGCAGCCGCCAGCGCCGCGCTCGTGACCCGGCACCCGGCGGAGGTGAGCTGGCTGTCGAGGATCTTTCGATTGACGGGATGGTCGTCAATGACGAGCACGCTGCGGTCCGCGAGGCTCGCCGAGCCGTTTGCCTGCCGCGGAATCGGCGCGACCGGCAGCGCGAGCTCGAACCAGAAGCAGGAGCCCGATCCGAGGCTGCTCGCGACGCCGATCGATCCGCCCATCAGCTCGATGAGCCGCCGGCAGATCGACAGTCCGAGCCCGGTTCCGCCGAAGCGCCGCGTCATCGAGGCGTCGGCCTGGATGAACGGCATGAACAGCCGCGAGCGCTGCTCCTCGGTGAGCCCCTCGCCGGTGTCCGCGACCTCCACCCGCACGCGCACGCGCTCCGCGGCGCTCTCGAGGATGCGCGCGGAGAGCCGCACCTCGCCCTTTTGGGTGAATTTGACGGCGTTGCTCAGCAGATTGAGGATCACCTGGCGCAGCCGGGTCGGGTCGCCGCGCAGGGCCCGGGGCAGGCGCGAGTCGATGTCGAGAAGCAGCTCGAGGCCCTTCTCGCCGGCGCGCAGCGCGACCGCATCGATCGACTGCTCGATGATGCTCAACAGGTCGAAGTCGATCTGCTCGACGGTCATCTCGCCGGCCTCGATCTTCGAGAAGTCGAGCACGTCGTTCAGCACGGCGAGCAGCGATTCGCCGCTCGAGCGCGCGATCTCGGCGAATTCCCGCTGATCGTCGCGCAGGGGCGTATCGAGCAGGAGCGCCGTCATGCCGATCACGCCGTTGAGCGGCGTGCGGATCTCGTGGCTCATGTTGGCGAGGAACTCGCTCTTCGCCCGGTTCGCCGCTTCCGCGGCCTCCTTCGCGGCGCGCAACTGCTCCTGCGCGAGCTTGGCCTGCGTCACATCGGCGACATAGCCGTCCCACACCGTGCTGCCGCCTTCGGCCGGTCGGCCGACGGCATCGCCCTGCACCCAGCCGACCTCGCCGTTCGGCCGCACGATGCGGTGCTCGATGTGCCACGAGGTGCGCGTCACGCGGGCGCGGGCGATCGAGGCCCCGAGGGCCTCGCGGTCGTCGGGATGCGCGATGTCCATCAGCGTCACCGCGTTGCTCGTGAGCTCCTCGGCGGTGCGTCCGTACGCGGAGCGGGCGCCGGGACTCGCGTACAGGAACTCGCCTTTGCCGTTGCGGCTGAGCCGCCACTGAAAGATCATGCCCGGCACGTTGGCCGCGATCACGGCGAGCCGCTCGCTCGCGAGCCTGCGCTGCTCCTCGGCGAGCTTGTGCTCGGTCACATCCGTCTGAATGCACACCCAGCCGCGCAGCGTGCCGCGAGTGTCGAACAGCGGCTGCGCGTCCGTGTCGAGCCACCACTCGCGGCCGTCGCGGCTGCGCACGAGAATCTCGAAGCGAACGCCGCGGACGTTCGCGAAGGATTCGCGGACGCGCCGAACGGTCTCGGTGTTCGTGCCCTCGAAGTAGAGCAGGTCGCTCGTCTTCTTGCCGACGACCTCGGCCGCCGAGTAGCCCGTGAGGCGCGTGAAGCTCTCGTTTACCCAGATGAGCCGACGCTCGGCGTCGCTGATCGTCACTCCGTAGCCGGTGACGCAGCTCGGCAGAGACAGCCAGTCGGCGACGGTGGACGGGGTGATGGCGCCGCGAGGTCGGCTCGCACGCGGCCGCAGGGCGATCCAGGCCCAGGGCACGCCGATCAGCACGGCGAGCGCGAGCCACTCCGCGAGATTCGCGGCGAGCGCCCTCGGATGAGAATGAGTCGGCAGCGCCGCGGCGAGGATGACCGAGAGCACGCCGGCGGCCACCGCCGCGATACGCCGCGCCGGGCGGCTGCCCGGCAGATCGGCGAGCCGGGCGAGCAGCGCGCCCGTTGCCGGCGCGCTCCGTGCGGGGGGTGAGGCGAGCGAGCTCTCGAGTTTCACGGCGAGAACCGTAACCGTTCTCGCCGGCTGTCGAAGTGAACTGCGCCGCGCCTTTATGTAAAAGTGCTGCCTATTGCGCCGCAGCAGCCGTGGCAACCGCAGCGGCCTCTACAGCTTCTCGGCCGCAAGCTTGGCGCCCGACCCTCCGCGCGCGGCTAGTCAGCCCGGGGCCGTGGCCGGATCGCGCGCAGCGCGTCTCGATGCTCGAGAAACAGGCTCCGCAGCGACTGAGGCTTGCGTCCCGTCAGCCGCTCGACATCGTCCGACAGCACCTCGAGGAATCCCTCGCGGATCGCCCGCTCGAAGGAGACCATGTCGTTGCTCGACCAAGGCACGCGATTGACGACGTGATCGTCGACGGCCTCGCGGGGAACGCCGAGCGCATCGAACATCCGGTACATGCCCTCGTCGTCGACGACCGTGTATTCGACCGGCTTGCCGCTCATCTCCGCCGCGAGCGCGGCGACTTGGCGGAACGAGAGCAGCTCGGGCCCGGTGATGTTGTAGACCTTGTTCTCATGTCCCGGGGTCGTGAGCACGGCCACGGCGGCGGCGACGCAGTCCCGCCGCGTGACGAACCCGATCCGGCCCTCGCGCGCGCTCGCGAGCCAACGCCCGCTCTCGATCGAGATGGGCGCGGCGACCTCGACCATCGCCTCCGAGTACTGGCTGTCGCGCATCGCCGTCCAGGCGAGTCCGCTGCGGCGGAGCATCTCCTCGGTCGCCCCGTGCTCCTTCGCGACGAGCGCGGGGTTCGCGGGGCCGGCGTTGACGAAGGACGTGTAGACGATGTGGCGGACTCCCGCCTCGGCCGCCGCGCGAATGGCGTTGCCGTGCTGCGGCAGCCGCTTGCCTACGCGGCCGGTGCTGATCATGAGGAGCTTCTCCCCGCCCGCGAACGTGGAGCGGAGAGAGGCGGGATCGTCGAAATCGCCGTGCCGCACGATCGTGCCCCGCGCGGCGAACTCGGCGAGCTTCTCCGGGCGGCGGCTCATGAGAATGAGATCGCTCGCCGGCAGGCGCTCGAGCAGCCCTGCGACGGCGAGGCGGCCATAATTTCCGGAAGCGCCACTGACGATCACTTTCATCGGGAGTCCCTCGGCTTCGATCGCGGCAGGCCGGATTATAAGAGCGCGCGCCGCGCGCGGCCGATGGAATGCGGTGACCCGCAGTCCTGCTCGATCATCGCCTTGCGGGCGCGGTCGTTGTCCGGCTCCTCGAGCAACAGGCAGGAGGAGCGGTGGCGGTAGCCAAACGCGAAGCCGAGCGCATTATGTTCAAGGCGTCACCCCGCGCGCCCGACCGAGCTCCACGATGCGAGGCTGCAGGTCGACCGCAGAGGCGATGTCGGCGCGCCCCTCGACCTTGCGTCCCGCCCGCAGCTCGGAGACACCCCGCAAGTAAAGAAACCAGGCGTTCTTTGGCTGCAGGCGCAGCGCCGCGTCGTCGTCCTCGATCGACCTCGAGAGCTTCCCGAGCCGCTGCTCGATGAGCGCTCGGCTGTCGAGGAATTCGGCCGTCGCGGGTCGCAACCGGACCGCCGTGTTGCAATCTCTCAGCGCCTTTCTCAGCTCCCGTCCGGCGAGCCCCCGAGCCCAGCAGCGGCCGTTCAGCGCATCGGCCTTGTGCGAGTCGTCGGGGTGGCTCGCGATCCACAGATCGAACTGCGCGACGGCGGCTGCGTACCGATGGGCGCTCACGTCGAGACCGGCGATACGAAGACGGACGTCGGCTTGCTTCGGCGCGATGCCCTCTGCGGCGTCGAGGTCCGCGCCGGCGCCCGAATCGTCGTGGCGCGCGATGCGCAACGCAGCCCGTGCGACCAGAGCCTGCACGTCTTGCGGGTCGAGCTCGAGGGCTCGGTTGAAGTCCGCCATGGCGAGCGCGGGCTGCCGGTTGCCGAGCCGCGCCTCGCCGCGCTCGTAGAAGTACCGTGGATCGGTCGGGTCGAGCTCGCATGCGCGCGTGAGGTCGGCGATGGCGCGAGGGAACTCCCCGCGCGCCGCGAAGGCTGCGCCGCGGCGGCTGAAGCTGGCCGCATCGGTCGGCTCTCCGGCGCCTGCCGCGGCGTTGGTTGCGGGCGCCGCCGCAGGCGCTGCGCTTGCCGGCGCAGGGGCTGCGCTCGCCGTGCGGGGAGGCGGCGGGGCGAGATTGAACACCGGGCCGCCGTTGTACGTGAAGTACAGCTTCTGCTGGCTGGTCGCGACGTAGATGCGGTGAGAGAGAAAGAAATCGACGCCGAGCAGCATGTCCACGCCGAGGATCCGCGAATCGATGATGTGCAGCCGGGCGTTGCGGATCCGCTCATCGCCGATCTCGAAGCTCGAGAAGGTGCCGACCCAGCCTCTGGTCGCCTCCGAGCCGACCCCGCGCACGAGCCCCGTGGAGAGCACGTCGGGTCCGTTGGGATTGAAGCCGGCGCGCTCCGCGGCGTGCAGCGTCAGGAGCGATTCGGCGGCGCCGGTATCGAACATCACGCGGATCCGCTCGCCGTTGAGCGAGGCGCTGGCGATCGTGTGCGGCGCTCCGGCGGTGGTCCAATCGATTTTGATGACCGAATACGGCTCGCGCGCTGCCCAGTACGCGAGCATCCACTTGCGGCAACTCTCGGGCCGCCAGAGCCTCACGACGCCGTTCGCCAGGTCGTACTCCGTGTCCGCAAGCCTCAGGATGTTCTGCCCGAGAAGGCCTGCGGCGCCTGCTCCGACCTCGCCTCCGCCGACCACGAACTCAACGTCGCGCAGCGGCACGTGGGCGAGTGTGAAGACATCGACGGTCGCGACCGACGCCTCGGTCGAGCCGCCGATGCCGACGATGTGCAGGTCGTATGGAGCGGGGCCGATGTGCAGCTTGAATTCGGCCGCGCTGGCGGGCGTCATCGTGCTGTAGAACGCGCCGCTGTCGAGGACGAACTCGGCATCAGCGCCGTTGATCTTGGCGGGCACCAGAGCCCTCAGGCCCGCCATCGTCACGGGAAGCTCGGCGATGCGCGCGAGCGTGCACGCGGCGAGCGCGCGCCCGGCCGGGACCGTCGCGAGGATCGCGGCGAGGACCGAGCAACAGAGCGAGCCGCGGCCCAATGATCGGATCGCGCGGCCGACCGAGCAACGGATCAAGCAGCGGACCTTCATGCGTCGTCCCCGTTGGATGCCTGCGCGCGGCGACTACTCGTGCGCGCGACTGACGGCCACCGGGCCTCGTGCAGGGTGCCGCCCGGGCTCGTGGGCCGGCTCGGCGTCCGGCGCGTCCGAGGCGCGATGCAACTCGACGGCGTGGCCGTGCGGCGTGTTGAGGTAGGCTCGACGCCAGCGCTCTCGCCGCTCGTTGAGCTCGGTCGCCGAGGCCGCGCCTTTCAGTTGGACGAGCCGCTCGAGCGCGGCGAGCCACTGCCTGTAGTAGGCGGCGCCCTCCGATTCGTCCGGGCGCTGGGGGCGCGCGCGGATCTCGGCGCTGAAGACCTCGACCCACTCTGTCCAGGCGAACAGCCCGCGGCGGCTGGCCGCGATGGCGCACGCGAACGCCTGCGCCTGCCAGGGCTCGGCGAAGGCCGGCTCCTGCGCAGGATCATGCGGGATCGCGGGTGTAGCCATCGGTTTCCGCTGTGCCGGATCGTGCGGCGGGATCGCGGGTGTGGCCATCGGCTTCAGCTCGCGGGCTCGAGATAGGATTCCCACAAGTCGAGATACACAGCGTCGCGCGGGACGCCGTCGGCGCCCCACAGCTCGTGCGACTCGAAGCGCACGCTGTAGAGGTGCTGCGGCCGGTCGCCGAGGCCGTGCGCGCGAGTGTCCGCGAAGACGAATCCGCCGTGGTTGCGCTGGACCACTCCGCGGCGGCCGCGCACGTAGCGGGGCAGCCGCGTGTGTCCGGTCGGATGGATGTTGCGCGCCACCACGGCATCGCCTGCCTTGAAGCGCGGCGGTGTGCTCACCTCAGCGCGCGCGGACGCCCCGGTGCGGATCGCCGTCCGAACCATGTTCTTCGGGAGAGCGGCCATCATCTCCTCCGCTGCCGCGCGATCTCGGCCAACCGCCGCGCGAGCTCCTCGCGCGTCACGACTTTCTTCGCCTCGAGCACATCCTCGGCGGCGTGCAGCCAGTGCTCGTAATAGCGGGTGCCGAGATACTGCTCCGGCGCCATGCGCTCGATCGCGTGCCGGAGCTCATCGACGTTGCATTGGCCGGCGGCGACCGTGAGGTTGAGCACCGCAAAGACGCGGCGCTCCCAGTCCTCGCGGAACACCGGCTCGCTCTCCTCGCGCACCACGGGGCCGAGTCCGTGCATGCCGCCGAGGTCGTGGATGCCGTTCATCGCGTCTGCGGCTCGGCTCGGGCCTCGACTCTCGGCACGGCGGTCCCGACCATCGAGTCTCGGCTCACGATCGCGGCGAGCCGCTCCTCGCTCCAGCTCTCGGTGCCCTCAGGCCGCATCGGCAGCACGAGGTAACGGATCTCCGCGTTGCTGTCCCAGACGCGTACCTCGACGTGGGGCGGCACTTCGAGGCCGAGCTCGGCGAGCACCTTGCGTGGCTCGATGACGATGCGGGAGCGATAAGGCGCGGCCCTGTACCAGCTCGGCGGCAGACCGAGAGTCGGCCAGGGATAGCACGAGCACAGCGTGCACACGACGACGTTGTGGATCTGCGGCGTGTTCTCGAGCACCACCATGTCCTCGCCCTGAAGACCGGTGAAGCCGAGCTCCGCGATGGCCCCGGTGCCGTTCTGCAGTAGCCGGCGCTTGTAGAGCGGATCGACCCAGGCGTGGGCGACGACCTTCGCGCCGTTGCGAGGGCCGATGCGGCTCTCGAATAGATCGATCAGCTCATCGACGGCGCCCGGATCGATGATGCCTTTCTCGACGAGGAGCGATTCGAGCGCCTTGATGCGCAGCGCGGGCTCCGCCGGCGGTTCAGTGTGTGAGCCTTTGTGCTTCATCGTTCTACGATTCAGCTCAGGGCGAATCGAGCGTAACACCGGCCTCGCGAGGCGGCAACAATGTTCCCCGGCCCCCATCTCGGCTATCATGCGCCCGTCATGCGCATCAGGGAATCCGGTGACTGATCTGCGCCGAGCTTCGCAAGAGGACCGTGGGCGGGAGTCGCAGCCGCAGTGGCCCGTCCTCGATCCGCCACGCACCTATCTCAACTTTCCGCTCGAGCCGCACGGCCTCACGAGCCGCACGACGCCAGTTCGCGACCTGTTCGTGCTCGCGCACCTCGGCGTGCCGCGCATCGATCCTACGCGCTGGTCTTTGAGCATCGACGGGCTGGTCGAGCGGCCGCTCACGCTGCGGCTCGAGGATCTCAAGGCGCTTCCCCAGCGCACCGTCGAGGCGTTCCTACAATGCGCCGGCAACCCGGTAACGCCGACCGTGCCGGCGCGCCTCATCGCCAATGTGCGCTGGCGAGGTGTTGACCTCGCAACACTGCTCGACGCCGCGGGCGTCGCGCCTCGCGCCCGCTTCGTCTGGACGTACGGCCTCGACCGTGGCGAGTTCATGGGCGTCGCGAGTGGGCCATACCTCAAGGACTTGCCGATCGAGCGGGCGCGCACGGGCGATGTGCTCATCGCCTTCGAGCTCAACGGCGAGGCCCTCTCGGCGGAGCACGGCTTTCCCGCTCGCTTGGTCGTGCCGGGGTTCTACGGCACCAACTCGGTGAAGTGGCTGTATCGGATCGAGCTCGCGAGCGAGCGGGCGCGCGGTCCGTTCACGACGACGTTCTACAACGACCCGATCGCCGCAGAGCCCGGATCGCAAGCTCACGCCTGGTCCAGCTCGGAGCCGGACGGCCGGTCCGGCGCGGAGCCGCGAGTTGAGTCCGGCCGCGAGCCGCGCTCTCGGCCTGTGTGGAGCGTCGCTCCGGAGTCGGTGATCGTCTCGCCCGCGCCGGGCGCCAT
>JASHSR010000343.1 GCA_030038645.1 Gammaproteobacteria bacterium | reverse complement strand
GCGTCTCGGCAGGCGCAGCTCGGTGACGCGGCTGGGGCGGCTGCAACCGTCGCGGCGGCTCAGGCCTTCCTGAGCCCGCGCACGCTCCACAAGCTTGGATTCACCGGCAGCAACATGGCGGTGTTCATCGATGCGCTGCGCACCTACACGGCGATGAATATTGCCTATGAGCACAGCGACCTCGGCACGACGCGACGCATCGGACGCGACACTCTTGCGCGACTGCAGGCTGTCGAACCTCGTGGGTCCGTTGATACCTCGCTGAAGAATAACCTGCTCGAGGCTCTTTCCGATTTCGAGGGTCATGCCGAATACGGTCTGCGAAACTTCGCCGCGGCCGCGCAATCCGAGCGCGCGGCGCTGAAGGTGATCAAGGCCGGCGCACGTAGAGATGTGAGGCATCAGCGCAATGTGGCTCAGATTGCCATCTGGCTCTCGATGGCGCTCGCGCGCGAGGGCAAGGGACCGGAGGCGGCTCAGACGATAGGCCCGGTCGTCACGATGTACCGCGCGCTCGCCAAGAAGAATCATGGCGATCAGTGGTTGCCGCTCGAGCTCGCCGAAGGCCTGTACGCGCAGTCGCTCACCGATGCGCCGCACCGCGCAGCGCTGCTGCACGAAGCGAGCGGTCTCGTCGACCACCTGATCCCCGCCATCGCGAGGCTTCACGACACACGCGAGTGGCGCGCACGCATCGAGCAGGCGCAGCGACGCGCGGGTGGGATACGGCTGGATTGAGGTCGTCCGTGATCCGGAAGCTCGCGTTCGTCGGTTGCCTACTGCTGGCAGGGGAGGTCGGACTCCCCGCCCACTCGCAGTCTTCCTCTCCGTCGGCGACCGCGGCGCAAACGCGCCTGTTGCGCTTCCCGGACGTCTGCGGCGATCGCGTGGTGTTCACGTATGCGGGGGACCTGTGGATTGCCTCGACGCAGGGCGGTACCGCGACGCGTTTGACCGCGGGGCCGGGCCTGGAGATGGCCGCGCGCTTCTCGCCGGATTGCAGTCAGATCGCATTCACTGGGCAGTATGGGGGCGATAGCCAGGTCTATGTGGTTGCGGCCGGCGGCGGTGTGCCGAAGCAGTTGACGTACTACCCGGCGATGGGGCCCTTGGCGCAACGATGGGGCTTCGACAATCAGGTCTACGGCTGGACGCCGGACGGCAACTCCATCCTGTTTCGCTCGTGGCGCGACTCGCGCACGATCAGCGCGCCGCGCCTGTTCACGGTGGCCGTGACGGGTGGCTTGCCGACCGCGCTGCCGATGCCGCAGGCAGGCGTCGGCCGCTACTCGCCCAACGGCAAGCAAATCGTGTATTCGCCCAAGTGGCGCGATTTCCGCGACTGGGATCGCTACCAGGGCGGGTGGGCGCAGGACCTGTTCATCTACGACTTTGCCGCGAAGTCGGCGCAGAACATCACCAACGATCCAAACACCGACCGCGACCCGGTCTGGATCGGCCAGGACATCTACTTCCTCTCCGACCGCGGCCCGCATCTCAACCTCTATCGATACGACACCGTCGATGGCACGACGACCCAGTTGACCGATTACAAAGCCAACGACGCGCGCTGGGCGAGCGGCGATGCGGCCGGGCAAATCGTGTTCGAGCTGGGCGGCATCCTGCATCTGTACGACACCCACTCCAACACCGACCGTGCACTGGATATCCAGGTGCCGAGCGATCTCGTTGCGGCGCGCGCGTCCGAGCGCAGCGTGAAGGGATACATCGAGGATTTCGCGCTCAGCGCCAATGGCAAGCGCGCGGCGTTCACCGCGCGCGGCGACATCTTCAGCGTACCGCTCGAGCACGGCATCACGCTGGACCTCACCCATAGCCCGGGCGTGCACGAGCGCGAAGTGAGCTGGGCGCCCGACGGCAAGCGCGTCGCCTACATCTCCGACCAGAGCGGCGAGGAGGAAGTCTGGGTGCGGGATGCCGACGGAAATAATCCCGTGATGTTGACCCGGGGTGTGATCGGTCGGCTGTACGGTACGAAATGGGCACCGGACGGCAAGCACATCGCCTACACCGACAGCCGCAACCGCCTACACACGGTCGGCACCTCGGCGGGCGCGGCCGATAAGGTGGTCGCGCAGAATCCGGGGGGAGCGGTCTGGACTTTCCCGGGGCTGCCGAGAGGCGGCTACGCGTGGTCGCCGGGTGGGCACTATCTTGCCTATGCCATGACCGATCGCAACACCCTGCAGTCGCGGTTGTTCGTCTATGACCTGGCCGCCGGCAAGAGCACCGAGCTCGGCCGCGAGTACTTCGACGCCAGCACCCCCGCGTTCTCGCCCGACGGCAAGTATTTATACTTCCTGGGTGACCGCGAATGGTCGCCGCAGATTTCCGGCGTCGAGCTGGATTTCGCGACCAACCGCAGCACCGAGATCCTCGCCTACGCGCTGCGCAAGGACGTGAAGAACCCCTTCGCGCCACGCAATGATGAGGCGTCCGAATCGGACGAGGAGCCCACCCATGAGGCCGCCGGCAACCCCGAGGATGCCGCCGGCAGGCGCAAAGGCAACCCCAAATCAGCGCGCTCGCCCGTCTCGCAGATCAACGATCGCATCGATTTCGAGGGTATCGAGCAGCGCTTGATGCTGGCGCCGATCGAGCCCAACAACATCCGTTGGCTCGCGATCACGCCGAAAGCGATCCTCTACGCGACCACCGGCGCGCCGAATCTGGGCCGCGAGAGCGCCATGCCCACGAAGATCGAGGCGTGGTCGTTCCAGGACCGCAAGCCGAGCGACGTGTATACCTACAAGGCTCCGCAGGGCGGTGCGGGCCTCGCGCTGTCGGCCGACGGCGGTACGCTGCTGGTGCACGACGGCAGGGATTACAAGGCCATCGAGCTCGGCGCAGCCAAACCCGAGCCCAAGGAGGTCAACCTTGACGGCTTGTTTGCGCGGGTCGATCCCAAGGCCGAGTACACCGAGATCTTCAACGATGTGTGGCGCCGCTATCGCGACTACTTCTACTTCAGCAACATGAACGGCTACGACTGGAACGCGATCCGCGCCAAGTACGAGCCCTTGCTGCGATACGTCGGCGACCGCACGGACTTGAACTATGTCCTCGGCGAGATGATCGCCGAGCTGTCCAACTCGCACACTTATGTCGCCGGTGGCGATCTCGGACTGCCCGAGAAGCCGCATGTGGGCTTGCTCGGCGCGAGTTTCGAGCTGGATGCGGCGAGTGGACGCTATCGGATCGCCCGTATCTTCGCCGGTGAGAACGACGAGCCGCGCTACCGCTCGCCGCTGACCGTGTTCGGAGTGGACGTCAAGGCTGGCGACTATGTGCTGTCCATCAACGGCACGCCGCTGACCGCGGACGAGAACCCGTACCGTCTGCTGCGCATCGCCCCCGGTCAGCTGGTGCAGCTCACCGTCAACTCGCGGCCGTCGCTGAACGGCGCACGCACTGTGCTGATCGAGCCGATCGCGAGCGAGATGCCGCTGCACTACTACGACTGGGTGCAGGCGAACCGCGAGTACGTCGCCAAGGCGAGCGAGGGCAAGATCGGCTACCTGCACATCCCCGACATGGAGCCGGACGGGATGCGCGAGTTCATCAAGTGGTATTACCCCCAACTACGCAAGCCCGGGCTGATCATTGACGTCCGCGACAACGGCGGCGGATTCGTGTCCCAGACCATCATCGAGCGGTTGTCGCGTAAACTGCTGGCGTACAACTACATGCACGGCAGCACGGTCACGGGCACCTATCCCGGTGCGACCTATATCGGGCACCTCGCCGCGCTCACCAATGGCACGACCGCCTCGGATGGCGATATTTTCTCGTACATGTTCAAGCAGGCCCAGCTCGGGCCGATCATCGGCACACGCACCTGGGGAGGCGTGGTCGGCATCGGCGGTCTCGGTCCGCTGATCGACGGGGGCACCGTGTCCGTGCCCATGTTCGTGGGCGTCGTGAGCTTGGGTGGCCAGTACGTTGTCGAGGGCCACGGCGTCGATCCGGACATCGTGGTGAGCGAGAGCGTATCCGATCAGCTTGCCGGCAAGGACCCGCAACTCGACAAGGCCATCGAAGTGCTGGAGCAGGAAATCAAGGCGCACCCTGTGACCCTGCCTCCCCAGCCGCCCGTGATCGACAAAGCGCCGCCGAACATGCGTCCAAACCCCGCATCGGGCAGCGCGCCGTGAAGCCCACCGCTCTCGCTTCAGCCCTGCTTGCCGTCGGCCTTTGTCCGCTCGCTACCCCCGCGCCGGCCGCCGTGCCGGCGCCGCGAGATACGCCGTACACCGCCGGCGCATTGAAGATCAGCGTCGATGCCACCGACACCGTGCATCGCATTTTCCGCGTCCACGAGGTGATTCCGGCCGCCGCCGGCCCGCTGACCCTGCTCTATCCGCAGTGGATTCCCGGCACCCACTCCCCGACCGGCCCGATCGACAAGCTGGCCGGACTCACGATCAAGGCGAACGGCCAGGTGATTCCGTGGACGCGCGATCCGTACAATGTCTACGCGTTCCACGTGGATGTACCGGCGGGCGCGAGCGGCGTGGAGGTGGACTTCCAGTACCTCTCGCCGCTCAGCCCGAGTGAGGGCCGCGTGGTGATGACGCCGGAGATGCTCGACCTGCAGTGGAACGCCGACTCACTGTATCCGGCCGGCTATTACACGCGGCAGATTGAGACCGAGCCCAGCGTGAAGCTGCCGGCAGGCTGGCAGGCCGGTACGGCGCTGGAAGTGGTCTCGCGCGACGGCGACACATTGAGCTTCAAGCCGATCGATTACGACGACCTGGTGGATTCGCCGCTCTTCGCCGGCAAGTACTTCAAGCGTGTCGACCTCGATCCGGGTGCGGCGACGCCCGTGCATATGGACATCGTTGCCGACGACCCGAAGTTCCTTAAGATCAAGCCGGACCAGCTCAAAGCGCACCGGAACCTCGTGCAGCAGATGTACAAGCTGTACGGTGCGCATCACTACGACCATTACGACTTCCTGCTCTCGCTCAGCGACAAGATGGGCTTCGAGGGACTCGAGCATCACCGCTCCAGCGAGGACAGTACCGATACCGGGTACTTCACCGCCTGGGATAAGGACTGGCTCGATCGCGGCAACCTGGTCCCGCACGAGTTCAACCACTCGTGGGACGGCAAGTATCGTCGCGGCGCAGATCTCGCCACGCCCAACTTCAACGTGCCCATGGGCGACACCTTGCTATGGGTCTATGAAGGCCAGACCCAGTTCTGGGGCTACGTGATGGCCGCACGCTCGGGTCTGTGGAACGCCGAGCAGACGCGCGACATGCTCGCCTTCGTGGCCGCGATCTACGACGAGGGGCGCCCGGGTCTCGCGAGCTGGCGCAACGTGGAGGACACCACCAACGATCCGACCATCGCGGAGCGCGCGCCGCTGCCCTACCCGACCTACCAGGGGAGCGAGGACTACTACATGGCGGGCCTGCTGATCTGGCTCGACGTGGACGGCGAGTTGCGTGATCTCACCCACGGCCGGAAGAGCATCGATGACTTTGCCAAGGCGTTCTTCGGTGTCAATCCCGGCAAGTGGGATGTCGACACCTACACCTTCGAGGACGTGGTGAAGACGCTCAATGACCTCACGCCGTACGACTGGGCGAAGTACCTGCGCGCGCGCCTCGACGGCCATGGCCCGCTCATCGGCGGGATCGAGTCGCACGGCTGGAAGCTCGTGTACACCGACAAGCCATCCGCCGTGGTGACGGAGGTCGAGCCCCGTCGTCACATCGCCGACTTCACCTTTTCGCTCGGCCTTTCGATAGGGGACGCGGGCGCGATCAGGGATGTCCTATGGGACAGCGCGGCGTTCAAGGCGGGCCTATCGCCGGGCATGACCTTGGTCGCCGTCAATGGTCACGCCTACGACCCCGATAAGCTCAAGGATGCCGTCACCGCTTCGGCCCTGGACAAGAGCCAGCCGATCGAGCTGCTGGTGAAGAGCGTCGACGAGTACAAGACGGTGCGCATCGATTATCACGGTGGCTTGAGATATCCGCATCTGGTGCGCGACACCGGAAAGCCCGACACGCTCGCCAAACTGCTGAAGGCACGCTGAGCGGTCTCGCGCCTCACTTCCGAGCTGGCTCGGGAGAGCGGTGCGTGCCGCGCCCATTCCGCCGGGCCCGGCGATGCCTTAAAGTTTGAACGCCTTCTCCGCGTTCGTCTGGAAGAACTTCTTCTTATCCTCGGCCGGCATGTCCATCGCATCGAGCGCGACGACTTCCTCGACGGGGCACTGGTAGGGGTAGTCCATCGCGTAGAGCACGCGGTCGACGCCGATGACGCTCTGGGTGAATTGGATCGCGGGCTCCCACGCGACTCCGGAGTTCGTGATGTAGAAGTTCTCGCGCAGGTAGCGCGAGACGGTGCTCTTCTTCAGCGGCTTCATGAACTCGTAGCGCGCCGCGCGCACGCCGGCCTGGTGCATGTAGTCGAGGCGGTAGAGCCAGAAGGGCAGGGCCTCGCCCATGTGGCCGATGATGATCTGAAGCTTCGGGAAGCGGTCGAGCGTGCCGCTCGTGATGAGCCGCAGCGCGTGCAGGCCGGTCTCGACGCCGAATCCGAAGATCGCGCCGTCGAGCCCCGCCTCGAGCATCGGGCCGATCATGTTCCGCGGCGGGGTGTTCGGATGCACGTAGATCGGCACGCCGAGCGCCTCGGCCGCCTCGAGGACCGGGGCGAACTTCGGGTTGTCGAGGTACTCGCCCTGGATGTGGGAGTTGATGATCACCGCCTTCATCCCGAGCCGGGTCACGGCACGCTCGATCTCCTTCGCCGCCTCCTTCGGTGCCTGCGGCGCGCACGCGGCCATGCCGGTGAACTTGTCGGGGTGCTTGCGGCACGCCTCCGCGAGCTGGTCGTTGGCGAGGGCCGCGAGGGCGAGGGCCTTGTCCTTCGGGAGAATGCTCGGACCCGGCGCGGTGATGCCGATGACCTGTCGGTCGATCCCGCGCGCCGCCATGTCGGCAAGACGCAGCTCCCCAAGGTCCTGCAGGCGGCTGAAGACGAACCGCGGCCGTTCCGCCTGGCTTCCGATGTAAAAGCCCATGAGGCTGCGGAAGCCGGGATCGACGTCGGGTGATTCGAGCAGCTCGCGGTACAGGCGGATCATCTCCGGCGGCGCGAAGGCCTCCTCGGTTGCGATGCGCAAGTATCCGGGGTTGCGCTTCGGCTCGGAATTCGGGTTGGCCATGACTGTGCCTCGGGGGAAGGGACCGCCGCTTGGGGGGAACGCGCCGCCATGATAGCCAATCCCGCCGTTATAATCGCGGCGCCGGGACCGAGCGAACCGGCGCCGATCGCGAGCGGACGCAGCCATGGCAAAGTACCAGCCCCATTTGAATCTCGACAAGCTCGTCGCGATCGACGTTCACACGCACGCGAACATCTCGGGCCGGGCGCCGCGGGATCCGTGCGCGCACGCCTTCGACGAGGCGATGTCGAAATATTTCCGCTCGGGCAAGCCGCCGACGCCAACGGAGGTGGCGCAGTACTACCGCGAGCGGAACATGGCCGCGGTCATCTTCACCGTGGACATGGAAGCGGAAGTCGGGCACTGGCGCATCGCGAACGAGGAGGTCGCCGAAGTGGCGGCCGAGAATAGCGATGCGCTCATTCCGTTCGCGAGCATCGATCCGGCGCGCGGCAAGATGGGGGTCCGCGAGGCGCGCCGGCTCATCGAGGAGTACGGCGTGCGAGGCTTCAAGTTTCACCCCTCGGCGCAGGGCTTCTTCCCGGACGATCGCAAGGCGTACCCGCTGTACGAGGTCATCGCCGAGGCGGGCCTGCCGGCCCTGTTCCACACCGGACAGACCGGAGTCGGCGCCGGGATGCCGGGCGGCATGGGGATCAAGCTCAAGTACTCGAACCCCCTCTATCTCGACGATGTCGCCGCGGACTTTCCGACGCTCACCATCGTCATGGCGCACCCCTCGTTCCCCTGGCAGGACGAGGCTCTTGCCATTGCAACGCACAAGCCGAACACCTACATCGACCTCTCCGGCTGGTCGCCGAAGTACTTCTCGCCGAACCTCATCCAGTATTCCAACACGCTGCTCAAGGACCGCGTGCTCTTCGGCACGGATTACCCCGCGCTCACGGTCGAGCGCTGGCTGGGGGACTTCGAGAAGATCGCGATCAAGCCCGAGGTGCGGCCGCTCATCCTCAAGGAGAACGCGATCCGCCTGCTCAAGCTCCGAGCGTAACGGCTCCACGCTTGGTGCGGCACGGATAGGCGCATCAGCGGCATGGATAGGCGACATCAGCGCCGCGGATAGCGCGCCCGCGGAAAAAGACCTTGGATCGGGGCGCCTGCGGCAGCGTCTCGCGCGGCTCGCGTCTCTCGCCGCCATTGAAAAATGCCCTGCGACATGTCCAGAATGCATGATTGAGCTCGCACGAATTGCCAACCCCAATCCTCAAGTCAAAGAGAGCCTCGATATGAGTCAGCAGAGTCTGGAGAGCTTGTTAAGGTCCGTCGCGAACCCGGTGAAGATGCTGCGCAATTCGCAGCTCGGGGCTTATGTCTATCCGGTCGTTCCGAGCGAGTTCAGCAACTGGCGCGACGAGCAGCGCGCCTGGCGCGAGGCGGCGGTGCTCTTCGACCAGTCCCATCACATGGCGGAGTTCACCGTGAAGGGGCCCGACGCCCTGAAGTTCTGCTCGCATCTCACCATCAACAGCTTCAACAACTTCGCGCCGAACAAGGCGAAGCAGATGGTGCCGTGCACGTACGACGGCTACGTGATCGGAGACGGCATCCTCTTCTATCTCGACAAGGACGAGCTCCTGTTCGTGGGCCGCGCGCCGACCGTCAACTGGATGGAGTTCCACGCGCAGACCGGCGGCTACAAGCTCGACTTCATCCGCGACGACCGCTCGCCCTCGCACCCGCGCGGCAAGGCGGTCACCCGCCGGCACTATCGCTTCCAGGTGCAGGGCCCGAACGCGTGGAAGGTCCTCGAGAAGCTGAACGGCGGGCCGATCCCGGACGTGAAGTTCTTCACCATGGATACGATCAACATCAAAGGCCGCAAGGTCCGCGCCCTGCGCCACGGCATGTCGGGCGCGCCGGGCCTCGAGATCTGGGGCCCGTACGCGGAGTACGACCAGGTTCGCGACGCCATCGTCGAGGCCGGCAAGGACTTCGGCCTGGTGCAGGTCGGCTCGCGCGCCTACGCGAGCAACACGCTCGAGTCCGGCTGGATTCCCTCGCCGCTTCCGGCGATCTATACGGGTGAGAAGCAGAAGAAGTACCGCGAGTGGCTGCCGGCGAACGGGTACGAGGGTGGCGGCTCCATCGGCGGCAGCTTCGTCTCGGACAACATCGAGGATTACTACGTCAGCCCGTACGAGCTCGGCTACGGCCCATTCATAAAGTTCGACCACGACTTCATCGGCCGCGAGGCGCTCGAGAAGATGGCGGGCAAGCCGCATCGCAAGAAGGTGACGTTCGCGTGGAACGGCGAGGATCTCGCGAAGATCTACGCCTCGCTCTTCGTGCCGGGCATCGAGCCTTACAAGTTCTTCGACCTGCCCATCGCGAACTACGCCTCCGCCTCCTACGACGCGGTGAAGATGGGCGGCAAGGTCGTCGGCTTCTCCATGTTCGGCGGCTACAGCTACAACGAGCGCACCGGGCTCTCGCTCGGCGTCGTCGATCCCAACATCAACGTGGGCGACGTGCTCACGCTCGTCTGGGGCGAGGAGGGCGGCGGCACGAAGAAGCCGACGGTCGAGCGGCACAAGCAGCTCGACGTGCGCGTGAAGGTCTCGCCCGTTCCGTACGCTCGGGAGGCGCGCGAGGGCTACCACGAGGGCTGGCGCACTCGCACGGCCTGAGCGGGTACGGCGTCGCAAGCCCGGGACGCGCTAAATCTCCGCCGGACGCGGTGTGACGAGGATGTCGGTTCCGCTGTCGACCGCCGCGGCATACGCACGCGCCCGCGGGAGGATGTGCGCGCCGTAGAACCTCGCGCAGTCGATCAGGGAGCGCGCGAATTCGTCGTCCGGGGCGCCGCGGCAGGCGTCGTCC
>JASHSR010000342.1 GCA_030038645.1 Gammaproteobacteria bacterium | reverse complement strand
ATCGCGTCGGCGACCTCGTACGCCTCCTCGAGCGTGTACGGCGCGATGGTCGCGAAGGTCTGCGCGAGATCCCAGGGGCAGCCGCGCTCGGGGTCTCGCAGGCGCGCCATCACCTCGAGCAGCGCGGCGAGCGGCGAAACCGGCTGGATCATGCGACGGGCTCCGTCATGTGGGCGGCTCGGTCATGTGGGCGGCTCCGTCATGTGGGCGACGCCCTCACGCCGGGGGCTCCGTCATGCGGGCTCTTCCGGCCCGAGCGCGCAGAGCCGATAGAGCGTCATCAGCATGCCGGCGGTCGCTCCCCAAATATTGCGCTCCCCGTAGGGAATGTCGCACAGCTCGACTTCCGTCTCTCCGCGGCCGAAGCCGAACCGCCGGCGGCGCATGCGGTGATTGGCAGGCTCGAAGATATAGGAAAGAGGCACCTCGAACGTGTCCTGCACCTCGCCCGACTGCAGCCGCAGCTCGAACCCCGGCTGCAGGAAGGCGACGACCGGCGTCACGCGAAACCCGCTGATGACGATGTGGTCGGGCAGGTAGCCCACCACCTCGGCGAGCGAGGCATCGAGGCCGATTTCCTCCCGCGCCTCGCGCAGCGCGGCCGCCCGGGGGCCGTCGTCTTGCGGCTCGAGCCGGCCGCCGGGAAAGCTGATCTGGCCGGGGTGGTTGCGCAGCTGCGTCGCCCGCTGCGTCAGCAGCACGGTGGGCTCCGGCCGGCGCTCGACGATGGGGACGAGCACGGCCGCGGGGATGGGGGCGATGGGAAGGAACTCCCGGTACTTGCGGCTCTCTGTCGCCGTGAGGCCCGGAATGCGCCACTCCTCAGAGTCGTGCTGCGGGCGGGTCCCCGCCAGACGCTCGCGAATGCGGCGGCCCCAGTCCACGCGCTCGCCCACGTCCGTACGCTTGCCCACGTCTGTACGCTCGCCCACGTCCGCATGCTCGCTCGCATCGCCGCGCCCGCCTGCGGCCACGTGCTCGGCCCGGTCCCCGTGCTCAGGCCGACCCATGCGCTCGTCCGCCACGCCTCATCCCCCTCCGCCCCCGCCGCCCTTGATGCCGCCGCGCGTGAGCTCGGTCGGATCGAGCAGTCGATCGAGCTCCTCGCGCGGCAGATTGGTCATCTGCTCGGCGACCTCGCGAATGGGGCGGCCTTCGGCGTAGGCCTTCTTCGCGATCGCCGCGCCCTTCTCGTACCCGATCACGGGGTTGAGCGCCGTGACGAGGATCGGGTTGCGCTCGAGCGCCTGCGCGAGCCGCTCCGGATGGACCGTGAAGCCCGCGATGGCCCGGTCGGCGAGGAGGCGCAGCGCGCTCGAGAGCAGTCGGACGCTCTCGAGCAGGTCGTAGGCGATGAGGGGCAGCATCACGTTGAGCTGGAAGTTTCCCGACTGTCCCGCGACCGTGATCGCCGCATCGTTGCCGATGACCTCCGCGGCAACCATCGCGGCCGCCTCCGGGATCACGGGATTGACCTTGCCCGGCATGATGCTGCTGCCGGGCTGCAGCGCCGGGAGCGAGATCTCCCCGAGGCCGGCGAGCGGCCCGCTGTTCATCCAGCGCAGGTCGTTCGCGATCTTGATGAGGCTCACGGCGATGACCTTGAGCTGTCCGGAGAGCTCGACGGCCGCATCCTGGCAGGAGAGGGACTCGAAGTAGTTGCGGCTCGGGCGGAAGGCGATGCCCGTGAGCCGGGCGAGCTCGCCGCAGAACGCCTGCGCGAAGCGCGCGTGAGCGTTGATGCCGGTGCCGACGGCCGTTCCGCCCTGCGCGAGCGCGAGCAGCCGCGGCTCGACCCCCTCGAGCCGGGCGTGACCGTTCTCGAGCTGCGTGCGCCAGCCGGAGAGCTCCTGCCCGAGCGTGACCGGCATCGCATCCATCAGATGCGTGCGGCCGGTCTTCACGATCGAGCCCACCTCGGCTTCCTTCGCGCGCAGCGTCTCGCAGGCATGCTCGAGCGCCGGCAGCAGCTCCCCGCGCGTGAGGAGCGCGGCGCTCACCTGGATCGCCGTCGGAATCACATCGTTGCTGCTCTGCCCGAGATTCACGTGATCGTTCGGATGTACCTCGCGCCCGAGCCGCCGCGCGGCGAGGTGCGCGATGACCTCGTTCGCGTTCATATTGGTGCTTGTGCCCGATCCGGTCTGGAACACGTCGATCGGGAAGTGGGCATCGTGTCGCCCCTCCGCCACCTCGGCCGCCGCCGCGCCGATCGCCTCCGCGAGCGGCTCGGCGAGCAGTCCCAGCCGCGCGTTGGCCGCCGCCGCCGCCTGTTTGATGAGTCCCAGCGCGCGGATGAAAGCGCGCGGCATGCGGCGGCCGCTCACCGGGAAGTTCTGCACCGCGCGCTGGGTCTGGGCGCCCCAGAGCGCCTCCGCGGGCACCTCGAGCTCGCCCATGCTGTCGCGTTCGATTCTGTGCGCTGCCATCGCTCGCTCCCACTCGCCGGCGCGCCGGAGCCCCGGCGTGACGGCGATCGTATGCGGTATGATCGGCATCGTAGCACCCCGACACCTCCGCCACGCATGCCCACCGGCCCCACCGACGCCAGTCCGACCGACGCGCTCTCCCCCCTCGATGGCCGCTATCGGGCCGCGACGCAGCCCCTGCGCGAGCTGCTCTCCGAGGGCGGCCTCATCCGCGAGCGCATCCGCGTCGAGGCGCGATGGCTGCTGCACCTGAGCGCCTCCGTGCCGCAGCTCGCGGGCTCGAGCCTCTCTGCCGCGGTGCGCAAGCGCGCCGAGGAGCTCGCGCGCGAGCCGCCCGCCGGCGCCGCCTCGGAGGTGAAGCGCATCGAGGCGCGTATCAATCATGACGTGAAGGCCGTCGAGTACTACATCCGCGAGCAGCTCGCCGCGGCGGGCGCCGCCGCGCCGACTCTCGAGCTGGTGCACTTCGGCTGCACGTCGGAGGATGTGAGCAACTTGAGCTACGCCCTGCTGCTCGGGCAGGCCCGTGGCGTGCTGCTCGATGCGCTGGCGCAGATCGCGCGCGAGCTCGCGAGCCTCGCCCGGCGCTACGCGGAGACGCCGATGCTCGCCCGCACGCACGGGCAGCCCGCGAGCCCGACGACACTCGGCAAGGAGATCGCGAACGTCGTCGCGCGCCTCGCTCGCGCGGAGCGCCGGCTGCGCGCCGTGGAGATGCTCGGCAAGTGGAACGGGGCGGTCGGGAATTTCAACGCGCACGTCGCGGCGCTGCCGTCGGTCGACTGGCCTCAGCTCGCGCGACGCTTCGTCGAGTCCTTGGGGCTCGGCTACAACGCCTATACCACGCAGATCGAGCCCCACGACTGGATCGGCGAGCTCTGCGACGCCGTCGCGGCCGCCAACGTGATCCTCATCGACTGGTGCCGCGACGCGTGGGGCTACATCTCGCTCGGCTACCTGCGCCAGCGCGCTGTCGCGGGCGAGGTCGGCTCATCGACGATGCCGCACAAGGTGAACCCCATCGACTTCGAGAACGCCGAAGGCAATCTCGGCGTCGCGAACGCGCTGCTCAGGCACTTCTCCGAGAAGCTCCCCGTCTCGCGCTGGCAGCGCGATCTCACCGACTCCACCGTGCTGCGCAACGTCGGCGTCGCGCTCGGGCACACGCTCGTCGCGTGGCGCGCCTCGCTGCGCGGTCTCGGGAGGATCGAGGCCGATCCGGCCCGCATCGCGGCCGACCTCGACGGCGCCTGGGAAGTGCTCGCGGAGGCCTATCAAACGGCGCTCAGGGCGGTCGGCGTCCCGGAAGGCTACGAGCTCCTGAAATCTTTGACGCGCGGGCGCGCCGTCGAGCCCCAAGCGCTCGCGGCGCTGATCGACTCCCTGCCCCTCCCCGATTCCCTCAAGGCCGAGCTGAGGAAGCTGCGGCCGGCAGATTATGTCGGATTGGCCACGCGCCTGGCGC
>JASHSR010000004.1 GCA_030038645.1 Gammaproteobacteria bacterium | reverse complement strand
TCGGCGAGGGTGCATTCCGCGGGCAGCGCCAGCGTGCTCGCCCCGGCTGCGGCGCCGCAACGCGCTCGCCGGCCGCGCTCCAATCGCGGCGCAATGGCGCGGCGCGCGCTCTTCGCGCGGGCGGGATGAGGTCGCTTCTTCATCGAAAAGGCGCTCAGGATCGTGTATTGCGGTGCACGCACCCCTATCGGCGCAGTGACAGACGACTTGACCCCCCCGATCGGGGCAACGTGATGCGCGTCTACTTTCTCCTCGAGCAACGCTCAGGCGGCCACGGGATGGTTGCGGCTCGGCGGCGGCTCCGATCCTCGGGCCTCGCCCGAGCGCCCGTGCAGGCGCGCGACGAGCTCCGCCTCCTGGCGCGTGAGCCGGCAGCTCGATATCAGCTCCTCGGGCTCGGCGCCGGCGCGAGCGAGCCGGATGGCGATCGGATAGTTCATCTGCGCGGAGCCGGCGCCGATGCTGAGATGCGTCTCGAGCTGCTCGCCGAGCGCCGCGAGACGCGGCTCGCTGCGGGCGGCGAGTGCCTCCAAGCGCTCGAGCCGCTCGAGCACCCGAGTCATCTGCTCGGACGTGTGCGCCGTGTCACGCTCCGCCGCGCGCCGCCAGCGCGTGAAGGTGATCGCCGCGATGACGAATGAGAACACGAGGAACGCCGCCCGCCCGGCGAGCAGCAGATCCTCGATCGACATCGAGGCGAGCGAGCGCCATGAAGAAGAGGCGAAAGACGGTAAAGAAGAGGCGTAAGACAGCAAACTGTGAATCGCAGGCATGCCGGCACTCCCGTGGGCCGCGGAGCGCGGGCGCGCCGAAATTCCGGCGCGGCCCCGACTCCTCAGGTCTTCAGGGTGCAGAAACCGTGCCAGTTCGCCCGCCGCCGGCCGAGGCAGGCGCCGCAGTCGCCGGTGCGGGCGCCCGCGCCGGGGCGGAGGCCGCGGGGGTGGCCGTCGCCGATGAAGGGACTGCGGCGGGGGGCGAGGGCACGGACCGGGGGACTGTGACCGGCTCCACGGATTCCGGCACGGAGCCGTCGGTCGAGAGAATCACGATGACCACGCGGCGATTGGCGTTGCGGCCTTGAGGCGTGGCGTTCGATTGAACCGGCGCGAACTGCCCGTACCCGATCGCGGAGAGCCGCGTCGGCGCGACGCCCGCGTTCACGAACCTCCGCACGACGCTCGCCGCGCGCGCGGCGGACAGCTCCCAGTTCGACGGAAAGGCGACCGTCTTGATCGGGCGATTGTCCGTGTGGCCCTCGACGTGGATCGGATTGGGGAACGGCTTGAGGATCTGAGCGAGCTGGTCGATCACCGGCACGGCGCTCGGCGAGAGCGTCGCGCTGCCGCTCGGGAAGAGGATGTCCGTGCGGATCTCCACCTCGACGAGCGAGGCCTTGCGGCGCACGAAGACGAGATTGGCGCGCACCAGCTGATCCATGGCGCGCACGATTTTGTCCGCGACGGCCTCGAGGACCTTGCTCTCGGCGGCGGCGCGCGCGTCCTCCGCCACGAACTGCCCGGAGTGCATCGGCTGCACGGGGAGCTTCGGCGCCACCGATTTGATGGGAATGGGCGCGAGCAGCGAGCGGGGCTGGCCCTGCAGGACGGCCTGCTGGACGAGCGTCGTCTTCACGTCCGCGCCGGAGCCGACTTGCTTCTCCCCGACCTGGACGGGCTCCATCGTCCTCGGGGTGCCACGGAACGCAGCGATCAGCGAGTCCGAGAGCACGCGGTACTTGCCCTCGTTGACGGTCGAGATGGCGTACATCACGACGAAGAAGGCGAGCAGCAGCGTGATGAGGTCGGCGTACGGGATCGCCCAGGCCTCGTGGTTGGTGTGCTCCTCGTGCTTCCTTCGGCGGCGTGACATAGGGAGGCTCTCGGTTCGCGCAGTCTGCGGCGGGCGGTCGCCGCCGTCGCCTCACGAGGTCACACTCTGCGCGACCCGGAGTGCAGGTAGCCCTGCAGCTTCGATTCGATGCTGCGCGGATTCTCGCCCTGCGCGATGGAGATCATTCCCTCGATGATCATCTCCCGCACTTGCGTCTGCGCCTGGATGGCGACTTTGAGCTTCGCGGAGACCGGCAGGAAGAGCAGATTGGCGAGCGCGACGCCGTAGATCGTCGCGGTGAACGCGGAGGCGATGCCCTGGCCGAGCTTGGAGGGGTCGGCGAGATTCTGCATGACCGAGATCAAGCCGAGCACGGCGCCGATGATGCCGAGGGTCGGCGAGTAGACGCCCATGCCCTCGAATACCTTCGCTCCGAGGGTGTCGGTGTGCTCGCGCGTGTCGAGCTCGACTTCCATGATGCCGCGGATGGTGTCGGGCTCGCTGCCGTCCACGACGAGCTGCAGGGCCTTGCGGACGAAGTCGTCCTTTTCCCGCTCGAGCTGGGGCTCGAGGCCGAGCAGGCCTTGCTTGCGCGCGACGTTGCTCCACTCGACCATCTTCTTGATGAGGTTCTCGGGCTCGAGCTGCGGCGGCTTCATGACCCACGGCAGGATCGCGAGGGCGTGCTTCATGATCGAGAGCGGCGTTTGAACGCAGATCGCGGCGCACGTGCCGATGCCTACGATGAGGAAGGCCTCGATCGAGATGAGCGCCATGATGCCGGCGCCCCTCAGCACTGCGCCGCCGACGAGCGCGCAGAACGCCAGCACCAGCCCTATGTCGCTCAGTATGTCCAAAGGGCTTCCCCTCGGGCCGAACGGCTGGGGCTACATCCCGAGGCCCGACAGCAGCGCGTCGACGTCCTGCTGTCCGGACGCCACCTCGCCCCGGGTGACTCCGGGAACCGGCGGCCCATGGCCCCGAGCAGAGTTCGCGCTGCCATCCGCCGGCTGCGGTTCCGCGCCGGAGAGGCGCGCGAGCTCGACGAGCGCCGTCTCGAGCTCCTGGACGAGATCGATGACCCCACGAATGATCTGGCCGGTGAGGTCCTGGTAGCCCTGCGTGAGCAGCACCTCGCCGAGATTGCGCCGGATCAGCTCCGAGTCCGCGCGCGCGGCGGTCAGGAACGCATCCATGCGCTTCAGCATCTCGTGGAACTCCCCGAGCTCGATCTTGCGGGCGCGAAACCTCGTCCAGGAGTCGGCGAGCGACTCGGCGGCCTTCGCGGTGCGATCGGCGGGCGGACCGGACTGCTCGACCAGATCGAGCGTGCGGTGGGCCGCCGCGTCGGTGAGCTTCAGCACGTGGGCGAGACGCTCGCGCGCGTCGGGGATCTCCCTCTCGGCGAAGTCGGCGAGCCTCGCGTCCAGTCGGAAGCGCTCGAGGGCGACCTGAAGATTCACCGTGAGATCGCGCAGCTCGCCGAGCAGCTCGGGTCTGCGCGAGCGCAGCAGGTCGTCGAGCGCGGCGCCAAACGCCGCATCGTCGTCGCGCTCGAGCGCCTCGGTGAGCGCGGCTACGCGGGCGCCGTACTGGCTCTTGATCGAATCGGAGCTCGGGGGGGCCATGTCACTTCGCCGCGCCGTCGAGGATCTTGTCGAGCTTTTCCTTCAGCGTCTCGGCGGTGAAGGGCTTGATGACATAACCGCTCACCCCGGCCTGCGCGGCCTCGATGATCTGCTCGCGCTTCGCTTCCGCTGTCAGCATCAGCACCGGGAGCTTCGCGAGCTTGGCGTCGGCGCGCACGGCCTTCAGCAGCTCGAGTCCGGGCATCCCGGGCATGTTCCAGTCCGTGATCAGGAAGTCGATGCCTCCCGCCTGCAGCAGCGGCAGGGCCGTGTTGCCGTCGTCGGCTTCCACGACGTTCTGGTAGCCCAGGTCGTGGAGCAGGTTCTTGATGATGCGGCGCATGGTGGAGAAGTCGTCGACCACCAGAAACTTCGTATCTTTGCTCACTTCTCGAGCCTCCTCGTCATCGTGCGGCGCTTCCGCCCTGTGCGGCGCCGCCGCGCCGGGCGGGGCTCCCGCCCTGCGTGTCGCTCCAGGCGGCGAGCCGGGCCTTCAGCCGCATGAGCGCCTGCCCGTGCAGCTGGCAGACGCGCGACTCGGTCACTTTCAGCACGGCGCCGATCTCCTTGAGGTTGAGCTCGTCGCTGTAGTAGAGCGACATCACGAGCTTCTCCCTCTCGGGGAGCGTTTCGATCGCGCGGGCGAGCGCGCCGCGGAAGACCTCGTCGGCGGTCTCGCGGAACGGGTCGGCCGAGTCGGGCGCCGCCGCGGCCGTCAGGTCATCGAGGCTCGCGAGCCGGCAGCTCGCGGCATCCTGCACGATCGAGTGGTACTCCTCGAGCGAGATGCCGAGCCGCTCGGCGATCTCGCCGTCGCGCGCGTCGCGGCCCGTCTCTTTCTCGATCTCGCGCATCACGGCCGCCACCGCCCGCGCCTTGCGATGAACGGAGCGGGGCGCCCAGTCGAGTTTGCGCAGCGCATCGATCATCGCTCCCCGAATCCGAATTCCCGCGTAGGTCTCGAAGCTCGCGCCCCGATTGGCGGTGTAGTTCGCGGCCGCCTCGAGCAGCCCGAGCATCCCGGCCTGAATCAAATCCGCGACATCCACCGAGGGCGGCAAGCGGCCTGCCAGATGGTAGGCGATGCGTTTGACGAGCTCTGCGTGCCGCGTCACGAGCGCATCGGCGGTGCCGTCGGAGCGGGGCGCCGTGTAGGCGCCCGTCGCGTTCATGGCACGACCTCCAGCCGCACGGCCGGCCGCTGCACGAGCCGCTCGACGAAGAACTCGAGGTTCCCCCGCGGACCCGGTGGTACCGGCCATTTATCGGCCTGCGCCGCGAGTTTCTTGAACGCCCGGGCCGCCGGGCTCGAGGGGAAGGCCTCGAGCACCGCGCGCTGACCCCGAATGGAGCGCTTCACGCACTCGTCGTCGGGGATCTCGCCGACGAAGTCGAGAACCACGTCGAGGAATCGTCCCGTGACCCGCTCGAAGCGGCGGAACAGATCCTCTCCGGCGCCCGGCGTGCGCGTCATATTGGCGAGCACCCGGAACCGGCAAACCCCGTGCTGGCGGCTCAATACCTTGACCAAGGCGTATGCGTCGGTGAGCGATGCCGGCTCGTCACAGATCACGATGAGCACGTGCTGCGCGGCCTGTGAGAACTGCGTCACGCCGTGCGCGATGCCGGCGGCCGTGTCGATGATCAGCACATCGAGCCGCGCGGCGAGCGCGCTGAAAGCCTGCACGAGGCCCAGATGCGCGGCGGCGTCGAGATTCGCGAGCCGCGCGACGCCCGACGCCGCGGGGATGACGTGAAAGCCTTGCGGCGCCGCGAGCAGGATCTCATCGAGCGTCCGCTCGCCGGACAGCACGTGCGCGAGCGTGTAGCGCGGCGACAGTCCGAGGAACACGTCGACGTTCGCGAGGCCGAGATCGCCGTCGAGCAGCACCACGCGGCGGCCCGAGCCGACGAGGGCGCAGGCGAGATTGACGGCGACGCTCGTCTTGCCGACTCCGCCCTTGCCGCCGGTGACGGCAATGACCTGTACCGGCCCGGCGAGTCCCAGGAGCTTGGCGTGGCCTGCGAGGCCGTTCTCACGCGAGGGCATGTGCGACTTCTCCAAAGCGTCGTTTCAAAAGATCCTCATCGGCGGCGGCGCCGCTCGTGCGGGCGAGCTGCACCGCGCTCGTGACCAGCTCGAGCGCCCGCGCGGGACGCAGGTCCTCGGGAACCCGCTGCCCCTCGCTCACGTACGAGATCGGCAGCCGCGAGCGCACGAGCACGGAGAGCGTGCCGCCGAGGCTCGCCGCCTCATCGACCTTGGTGAGCACGCAGCTCGTCGGCTTCGCCGGCGCGAAGCGCGCGACCGTCTCCGCCACGGCGCCCGCCTGCGTGCTCGCGGCGAGCACGAGCGCGGTCTCGATCTGCTCGTCGGCCGCGGCGAGCGCGGCGAGCCGGCCGGCGAGCTGCGCATCGCGCTGGCTCGAGCCCGGCGTGTCGATCAGGACGAATCGGTGGCGGCCGAGGCGGGCGAGCAGATCCGGCAGCTCGCCGAAGTCCTCGAGCGCGTATACGGGCGCGCCGAGGAGCTGGCCGAGCGAGTGCGCCTCGCCGTGCGCCCCGATGCGCAGCGAGTCGCCTGCGACGAGCGCGAGGTCTCGCGGGCCGTGCAGCAGCACCCACCGCACCGCGAGCTTCGCGAGCGTCGCCGACTTGCCGACGCCCGTCGGTCCGACGAGCGCGATCCGCCCTCCCTCCTGCAGCCAGCGGTCGCCGGTCACGAGCACGCGCTGAGCGATGCTCGCGATCGTCAGCCTGCGCGCGCTCGTGAGCTCCATGCCCGCGGGGACGGCGGCAACGACCTCTGCGGCGAGATCGGGCGTCAAGCCGACCTCCGTGAGCTCGCGCAGCATCTCGGTGTGGATCGGCGCCCGGCGCGCGAGATCCTTCCAGGCGAGCTGTGCGAGCTGCGTCTCGAGGATGCGTCTCAGCGTCTTGAGCTCGCTTTCCAGCGCCACGACGGAGGACGACGGCGGGGCGTCTCCCGCCGCGAGAGCGGCCGGCGCGTGTCCCGCGGGGGCGATCGCCGCGTCCCCGCCAGCGGGCGCATCCCGACCAGCAGGCGCATCCCGACCAGCGGACGCATCCCGACCAGCGGACGCATCCCGACCAGCAGGCGCGTCCCGACC
>JASHSR010000341.1 GCA_030038645.1 Gammaproteobacteria bacterium | reverse complement strand
GGCGGCTCGTTCAAATTCTGCAGGAACTCGCGGCGCTCTGCGGGCGTGAGGCGCGCCCAGTCCACCTTCTCGACCTGCGTGCGACCGAGCTCGCGATCGCTCACCTGCGCTTGCGCGACACTGTCGCTCCTCCACTCGGATGGGAGCCGCCGGGTCGAGCCGCTGCGAAGCAAATCCACCACGGCGGCGGCGACCGTCCGATCGCGCGTCAAATCACTGTGCGAGACGGCTGCGTGGAAGTTGCGGACGCCTTGCAGGCGCGCGCACGAGACCGGGACCGTGCCGTCGCCGTGCCTCGTGATGGCGTACACGAACTGATCGCGGCGCCGGGTCACGGCCGTCACCGTCTCCTGGCCGACGCCGACGATGGCGGCGCAGCGCTCGTCCGGCGGCGCAAGCGCGCGGCCGATCGTACGCGCGGACTCGAGCAGCGCCGGCAGGGGCTGCGGGCCCGAGCGGGGCCAGGCCGCCGGATCGAAAAGGTCGATCGACCCGCTGCGTTCCGCCGGCGGGAGCATGTGATAGAGGCTCGGAAAAGTGTTGAAGGTCGTCGCGGCGAGAGCCTCCGCTGTGTGGCGCCAGTCGAGCCGGGCGATCTTGCGCACGACCGAATACGTGCCCCGCAGCGCCTGCACGGCGGCGAACGAGCCGGAATTGGGCGTTCCGAGGAGCACGAGGCGCTCGACCTTGCCGCCGCCGGGGCACGCGAGCGCCGCGCGGCTCACGAGGCCGCCCAGGCTGTGGCCGACGAGAGAGACTTTCGCGGCCGGCTCCGCCTGCAGACGTTGCGCGAGCTCGCGACCGAGCTCGTCGATCCCGAGCCGCCAGTCGTAGCAGTGGAAGACCGCGTCGATTCCCGCGGCGCGCAGATGGAGCTTGATTCTGAGGTAGGAATAGAGCACGACGCCGTACTGAGCGGCGCCGCCCGGCATCGCAAGCTCCGTCAGCCTGCCGAAGCCGATGTCGACGGGATCCACCCAAAGAATGTCGCGCGGTAGAGGCTCGCGCCGCGCAAAGCCGAGCTGCGAGCCCATGATTCCGGGCACAATGAGCGCGCGCATCGAGCCGGCGGAGGGTGCTGCGCGGCGCGCGGCGCGCGCGAGCCGCGCCAGCTCGAGATATTCCCTCAAGCCGAAGAATACTTCGAGCTCCCTGCGCTGCTCGCCGCTCGCGAGCAGCTGCTCGACATCATCGTCGGTCCAGACGAGACGGTCGTAGGGAGTAACGTGGTCCGAGCCGGGGTGAGGACGGGTCTCGCAGACCGCAGGCGGTTCCGTCGCCACTCACTGGCTGCCGAGCGGCCGGACCTGCGCCGAGACGTGCAGCTCCTCGCCGCTCGCGAAGCGGAGCACGAGGGGCACGCGCTCCCCGACCTGCAGCGGCTTGCGAACGCTATTGAGCATCACGTGCAGGCCATTCGGCTTGAGGGTCACCGTCTCGCCCGGACGGATCGTGAGCCGCTCGACGGGCATCATCATCGACTCGCCCTGCATGATCATGCTCTGGTGAACCGCGGCGCTTGCCGCGACCGGAGAGCTCACACCTACGAGGACGGCTGGCGTGTGGCCGACGTTGCGCAGCGTGAGATACGCCGCGGCGACGTCCGTGCCGGGAGGCGGTTGCGGAATCCAAGCGTTCTCGACCTGGACCTCGGCGGCCGGAGGGGCGCTCGAGGCGGACGGTGCGATGAGCCAAGCGCCGGCTACCAGGATCGCGAAGGCGAAAGAGGCTGTGAGGGAGCGTGGATACATCTCGTCTCTAGAGTGTGCGGGAGAGTGTGCGGGCGGTGCGGCAAAGTTCTGGCCGAGAATTATGCCAGGAGGGGCCGGAGGACAAATGTTTCTCCGGAGGTGCCGGTGCTCTCTCAGGAGGTACCAGCGCTCTCTCAGGAGGTGCCGGTGCTCTCTCAACAGCATCACGGTCGAGACTGGATTCTGGTTATTTTAGGGTCTAATATTGGTTTATAAGTGGTCAATTCATGGTTGAAATATGGGTACCTCGAGAGCAGCGTTGTTCAATACGGTCCCCTCACACGACTACCTGCAATTCTGGCAATCGGGCCGCTTTCAGCCTCAGCGCGTGGTGAGGTTCTTGGACCTGAGTAAGGAGGATGTCGCTCGGTTGGTAGGGGTCGCGGTGTCCTCCGTCCGCTTCGATCGCAAGGCGCCGCGCGATCTCACCGAGCGCCTCACGGAAGTCGCCTCAACCTGCACGCTGGTCGCGCAGTTCTTCGTGGGCAACGCGACGAAGACTGCGCTGTGGTTCAAGGCAGCCAACCCCATGCTGGGCGACCTCTCGCCGCGCGAGATGATTCACCACGGCCGGCACGATGAGCTGAGGCGCTTCGTGCTCGACGCGTTAGCCGAGAGCCCGATAGGGTCATGAGCGCTGCCGCGGAAGCAAATCCCACCGGCGCTTAGTCGGCCGAGGCTGCGGACTCGGCCGTAAAGTGTTTGCTCGATCGCTACCATGAGACGCTCGCGGCGCCGTACCGGCGCTACGGCGCGACGCGTCTGGCGCTCTTTGGATCTTCGGCTCGGAG
>JASHSR010000340.1 GCA_030038645.1 Gammaproteobacteria bacterium | reverse complement strand
TACATCAGATCCAGATTGAAGTTCGCGATGCCGGCCGCGTGCAGCTCCTCCGCGGCTCGACACGTCTCCTCGGGCGAGTGAATCCGGCCGAGCGCCTGCAGCGCTCCGCGATCGAAGCTCTGCGCGCCGAGCGAGACTCGGTTGACCCCCGCCGCGCGATACTCGCCGAACCGTCCACGCTCGATCGTGCCAGGATTGGCTTCGAGCGTGATCTCGACATCCTCCGCGAAGCCGAACATCGCCCGCGCCGCGGAGAGCACGCGCTCTATCGCCGCGGGCGAGAACAGGCTCGGGGTGCCGCCGCCGAGGAACACGCTGATCAGCGCTCTTCCCGCGGCATCCCCCGCCTGGTGCTCCATATCCTCGATCAGAGCGGCGACGTATCCCTCCTCCGCAAGCGCGCCTCGGAGCGTGTATGAATTGAAATCGCAGTACGGACACTTCCGCACGCACCACGGAAAGTGCGCGTAAAGGGACAGCGGGGGCGAAATGAGGGCCATGGCTCGACCGTTACCGTCCCAGCTGCGACCGGAGCGACGACAGAGCCAAAGCGCGATGGCTCACGGCGCTCTTCTCTGCGGGCTCGAGCTCGGCTGCCGTGCGATTGCCGTCTTGGGGAAGAAAGATCGGGTCGTAGCCGAAGCCGCCCTTCCCGCGCGGGACCGTGCCGATCCGGCCTTCCCAGCAGCCGGCCCCGAGGATCGGGGATGGATCGGCGGCGTCGCGAACGTACGCCATGACACACCGGTAGCGCGCCGTGCGGCGCTCCGGAGGAACGCCTTGCAGGGCCGCGAGCAGCTTCTCGAGATTCTCGCGGTCGGTCGCCTGCTCGCCCGCGTACCGCGCCGACCACACGCCGGGGCGCCCGCCGAGCGCGTCCACTTCGATGCCCGAGTCGTCGGCCAAGGCCGGCAGCCGCGCCGCCCGCGCCGCGTGGCGCGCCTTGATGAGCGCGTTCTCCGCGAAGGTGGTACCCGTCTCGGGCGCCGGCTCGACGCCGAGCCGCTGCTGCGGCACGAGGTCCCAGCCGAGGGGTCGGAGCAGCGCGTCGAGCTCGCGCAGCTTGCCGGCATTGGCGCTCGCGACAACGACTCTCACGGCGCCGAGTACAGAGCCTGCGCCTGCAGCGCGAACAGCCGGCCGAGGCCGGCCGCCGCAAGGTCGAGCAGCGCATCGAGCTCGTGGCGCCGGAACGCGTGGCCTTCGGCCGTTCCCTGCACCTCGACGAAGCCCCCGCCGTTGTTCATGACGACGTTCATGTCCGTCTCGGCCTCGGAGTCCTCGGCGTAATCGAGGTCCAGCACCGGCACGCCGTCGAAGATTCCGACGGAGACGGCGGCGACCTGTCCATGAATGGGATTGACGGGAAGGGTCCCGCGCCGCACGAGGCCCTCGCAAGCCTCGGCGAGCGCCACGTAGCCTCCGGTGATCGAGGCGGTGCGGGTGCCGCCGTCGGCCTGCAGCACGTCGCAATCGATCGTGACGGTGCGCTCGCCGAGCGCGTGCAGGTCGACCACGGCGCGCAGCGAGCGGCCGATCAGCCGCTGGATCTCCTGGGTACGGCCGCTCTGCTTGCCGCGCGCGGCCTCGCGCGCGGAGCGCGTGTGCGTCGAGCGCGGCAGCATGCCGTACTCCGCCGTCACCCACCCCTTGCCCTTCCCCCGCAGGAATGCGGGGACGATGTCCTCGACGCTCGCGGTGCACAGCACACGCGTGTCGCCGAACTCGACGAGCGTGGAGCCCTCCGCGTGCTTGGCGACTCCGCGCGTGAGCCGCACCTCGCGCAGCTCGTCGGCCGCGCGGCCGCTCGGCCTCGTCCGGCTCACCGCCCGCACCAGCGCAACGCGGCGGCAGAGGTGTTGTCGCTCCCCGGGCCGTTGTTCGTGACGGCGCACTGGCAAACCGTGGCCAGCATCTCGCGCAGCGGCTTGCCCGGATTGGTGAGGCGCGCGATCTGCTCATCGGGAGCGCCGCTCCACAGTCCGTCCGTGCAAAGGAGCAGCACGTCGTCCGGCTGCAAACTGCAGCGGCGGCTCACCGACATATCCGGCAGGACGGGATCCCCGCCGAGGCAGCATTCCACGAAATTGCGCATCGGATGGGTCTGTGCCTGCTCCGCGGTGATCAGGCCCTCGCGAAAGAGGAGCTCCACGTGGCTGTGATCGCGTGTGCGCGCGATCACCGCGCCGCGCCGCAGGTGGTAGATGCGGCTGTCGCCCACATGCGCCCACCAGGCCCACGCCTGCTGCACCAGGCACACCGCGCAGGTCGCGCGCGGCCGCTGCTCGAGCGGCAGATGCAAGCCGATCCGGACGACCTCCTCGTGAGCGCGCCCCAGCGTGAGGTGGAGGAATCCGAGCGGATCGAACAGCGGCTGCGGCGTGTGCCAGAAGGTCTCGAGCATCACCTGCCGCGTCACTTCCGCGGCGCGGCCCCCTTCCGCATGTCCGCCCATGCCGTCGACCACGACGAGCAGGGCGGCGTGCTCCGCGACGGCTATCGCGACCCGGTCCTGATTGTCATCGCGGCTGCCGAGGAGACTTAAGTCCGCGTATTCGACCTGCAAGGGGTCCTGCTCATCTGCCTGACTCGGCGCGCTTTATAGCACCCCGGGCGCGGCGACGCTAAGCCATCCCGATATCCCCTCATCGGCAAGCCTGATACGCTCGAGAAAGCCTGTTACGCTCCCCGCGGGCTTGAAGTTCGGGTCCCCAAGATGACGAGTTCCACATGATCGCAAGTATGACCGGCTTCGCGAGACGCGAGGCCTCCGGACCCTGGGGCGCGCTCATCTGTGAGCTGCGCAGCGTCAATCACCGCTTCCTCGAGACCGGCTTTCGCCTGCCCGACGATCTGCGCAGCCTCGAGCACGAGCTGCGGCAGGCCTTCGCCCGCGAGCTCAAGCGAGGCAAGGTGGACTGCACGTTCGTGTACCGGGCGGCGCAGGGCGCCGAGCGAGCGCTCGAGCTCGACGCCGACGCGCTCCAGCGCCTGCTCGCCCGGGTTCGCGAGGTGTCGGCCGAGATGCCGAAGGGCGCCTCCGTCGCGAGCCCGCTCGATGTGCTGCGCTGGCCGGGCGTCATCCGTAACGCCGGCAGCGGCACCGAGGAGCTGCTCGCGGCGGCGCGCGAGCTCGCCGCCTCGACCCTGTCGGAGCTCGTGGCGTCGCGCGCGCGCGAGGGCGCGCGCCTGCGAGAGCTCATCGAGCTGCGCTGCGCCGCGCTCGGGAGCCTCGTGGAGCAGGTGCGAGCCCGGCTCCCCGAAGTGCAAGCGCGCGTCCGCGCGCGGCTCGACGAGCGCCTGGCCGAGCTCCGAGTCGAGGTGAACCACGACCGCCTCGAGCAGGAGCTTGCGCTGCTGCTGCAGCGCCTCGACGTCGACGAGGAGCTCGACCGGCTCACGGCGCACATCGACGAGATCCGCCGCGTGGCTCTCGGCGGCGAGCCGGCCGCGCCGGCCGGGCGCCGCCTCGACTTCCTGATGCAGGAGCTCAATCGCGAGGCGAACACGCTCTCCTCGAAATCCCAGGACCTCGAGACGACGCGCGCCGCCGTCGACATGAAGGTCGTTATAGAGCAGATGCGCGAGCAAGTGCAGAATTTGGAATAACCCGCCGCTCGATCCCAAATGAGGGTCCTTTACGAGGACGCGCCGGAAGGCGGCGAGCAGGCCTTGCTGGAGATCCGCGCGACGCTGCGTGCAGCGGTGAGCCGGATCACTGGCACGATCGGAACGCAACGAGAAGCCCCCGGCGCAGCCCGGGGGCTCTTGCTCATACGACAGGATTCAGCTCACCGGCTAACCTGGACGCTGGTTCCAAGAGCGGCAAGGCCGGCGCCGCGGGCGCCTTCACCGTTGGAGACAACCTTGACCCAGAGCGAATCCTTGCCCTTGTAGTACGAGGTGACGCTGGCCTTGCGCAGCGCATCCAGGCTGTCCTCCCGCGTACCCGTGGCTGCAGTGGCGAATCCCGGCAGATCGAAGATCACCCACGAGCCGCGATCCAGTTCGCTGAGGCGCAGGGACATGGACCGCCTTTCGGTGGTCACCTTGATCTCGGTACCGGATCGCACGTTGGTGCGGGTTAGGTTGTACTGCTTGCCGTTGCGGCTGAGAACGACTGGCGGCTGAGCAGCTGCACCGATACCGCGCCGACCGAAACCTCCGCCTGGACCACCGGGTCGACCAAAGCCGGCGGGTCCACTGGGACCGGCACCTGCGCCAGGACCAGCACCTGGGCCAGGACCAGCACCTGGGCCGGAGCCAGCACGTGGGCCAGAACCAGCACGTGGGCCACGCGCTCCGAAACCGCCGAAACCGCCGAAACCGCCAAAACCGGCGACGCCGCCGGGGCCGCCAATATCCAGGCGCCCCACATCGCCCTTGCACACCGCAGCGTTCCAGCTGGGCTTGATCTCACAGGCTCCTGCGTCGGCTGCGATGCTGTCGTTGACGCCATCGTTGATGAGAACGTAGGAATTGGGGCCATCGCCGAACGAGCCGTCCTCGTCGCGGATCACCGCGGTCTTGTAGGCCGTGCTTCCAAAATTGTCGCTGCCCCACTTACGCTCCATCGGCGGGAAATATACCGGCTTGGCGTTGATGAATTTCACGTGGTCGACGGAGTTGTTCGAGCTGACCCCGAAGCTGGTATACATCAGGTAAGAGATCGCTCCCGTCTTGCGAGTGGCGTTGTCCTCGAAATTCCGGAAGGTGACGTTCTCCACGTCATGACGGTAATCGTAGAACTCGTAGCCGCGGATCGGGTAATCCGGCATTTCGGGCTTCGGCAAGCTGCGGCCGTAGGCCTTTTCCGCGTCAGTCCTGGGATTGCCGATGTTCTCGGTCTCGCCCACGATCAGCGAGTCAACGAGCTTTGACGTAAAGGCGGAACGACCGAAGTTGCCGGACGCGTGCGTAAAGCCGATCGCGTTGTCGGCCAGCTTCACGTTCCTGAAGAGGTGCATCTCACCTCGGCCCCAGATGCCGCCATTGCGGTTCTTATAGGCGGTGAGATCCTCGAAGACCGATTCCACCAGCTTGCTGTTCGGGTCAGCGGGATTTTCAAGGCCGATATGCGAGCCGCCGCTGACACTGATGGTGCCATTGGGCGCTTCGTTTCGGTCGAACATGAACCCGTCGTAGTTGGAGTGGGCGACGTTGCCCTTGAACTCGCGGAA
>JASHSR010000339.1 GCA_030038645.1 Gammaproteobacteria bacterium | reverse complement strand
GGCGGTCGTTGCGGCGGCCGTCCCGGCCGGGCTCGTGGACGCCGAGCCGGCCGAGGCCGTGGACGCCGTGCCGGCAGCACCCGCAGACCCCGTCCCGGCCGGGCTCGATGCGAGAGGCGCCGCGGCGCGCAGGGCTTCGGGCGCGCCGGCTTCCTCCGGCTCGAGAATCCGGGTGTAGCCCTGCTTCTCGAGGAGCTCTCGGACCTCGCTCTCCTTGAAGCTCCTCGGCACGGGAACCGGGAAGCACAGCACGAGCCGCGGGTCGCCGGACGCCTGGGCGCGCTGGAGCACATCGGTGTAAATGCTCTCCGGCGTGTCGCGCCTGACCGGCCGCCCGCAGCATTCGCAGTGGAGCACGGCCGCGCGCGCGAAGAGCAGCTTCAAATGATCGTTGAGCTCCGTCATCGTGCCCACGGTCGAGCGGGACGTGCGCACCGGATTGGTCTGATCGATCGCGATGGCGGGCGGAATGCCGGAGATCGAGTCGACCTGCGGCTTGTCCATGCGGTCGAGGAACTGCCGGGCATACGGGGAGAAGGTCTCGACGTAGCGGCGCTGGCCCTCGGCGTAAAGCGTGTCGAACACCAGCGAGGACTTGCCGGAGCCCGACACGCCCGTGACCACCACCAGCTCGTTCAGCGGAATCTCGAGCGTGAGGTTCTTGAGATTGTTCTGGCGTGCGCCGTGCACGCGGATGACGTCGGACATTCAGGTACCGGTAGAGGCGAACAAGGGGTGCCCCGGGGCGCTATGCGTCGAACACATCATTATAGGTCAGCGGCGCAAGCGCGCGGTGAAACATGACGTCCAGTATCATGAGTCCGGGAATCCTGGATGGCCGTAAGGAGTCGCGGAGATGAGCCTCCTGCCGGTGCAGCGCAACGTGCTCGAGATGGTCGGCCAGACGCCGCTCATCGCGGTCCACGGCTTCGACACCGGACCTTCCGAGCTGTACTTGAAGCTCGAGAACCAGAATCCGGGCGGATCGATCAAGGACCGCGTCGGCCTGTACATGATCGAGGCGGCCGAGCGCGACGGACGGCTGAAGCCCGGCGCGACGCTGGTCGAGGCGACCGCGGGCAACACCGGGCTCGGCCTCGCGCTCGTCGCGGCGCGCAAGGGCTATCGGCTGCAACTGGTGATTCCCGACAAGATGAGCCAGGAGAAGATCTTTCATTTGAAAGCGCTCGGCGCGGAGGTGGTCATGACACGGTCGGACGTGCCGAAGGGCCACCCCGACTACTACCAGGACCGCGCCGCCCGCATCGCCCGCGAGACCCCGAACGCCTTCTACGTGAGCCAGTTCAGCAACGAGTCGAACCCGCAGGCTCACGAGGAGACGACCGCGCCCGAGATCTGGGAGCAGATGGAGCATCGCCTGGACGCCGTCGTGTGCGGCGTCGGCACGGGCGGCACGCTCACCGGCCTTTCGCGGTTCTTCGCGCGTGTGGCGCCCCACGTAGAGATCGTGCTCGCCGACCCGCAGGGCTCGGCGCTTGCGGGCTGCGTGCGCACCGGCAAGACGGAGCCCACCGGCCGGAGCTGGCTCGTCGAGGGCATCGGCGGGGATTACGTTCCCCCGGTCTGCGACCTCTCGAGAGTGCGCAAGGCGTTCACCGTGAGCGACGCCGAGTCCTTCCGGATGTGCCGCGAGCTCCTCCTGCGCGAAGGGATTCTCGGCGGCACGTCGACCGGCACGCTGCTCGCCGCGGCGCTGCGGTACTGCCGCGAGCAGAGCGCGCCGCGGCGCGTCGTGAGCCTCGTCTGCGACAGCGGCAACAAGTACCTCTCGAAGGTGTACAACGACTACTGGATGCTCGACCAGGGCTTCCTCACCCGCAAGCGGTTCGGCGATCTGCGCGACCTCATCGCGCGCCGCCACGCGGAGGGCGCGGACATCACGGTGGCCGCCGGCGAGACGCTGCTCGCGGCGTACGGGCGCATGAAGCTCTACGACGTGTCGCAAATGCCCGTGATGCGCGACGGCCGCATCGTCGGCATCGTGGACGAGGAGGACGTGCTGCTCGAGGTGTTCGAGCATCCCGAGCGCTTCAACGAGCCGGTGAGCCGGGTCATGGCGAGCCACCTCGTCACCGTGCCGCCCGATGCGCCGCTGCCGCAGCTCATGGAGGTGTTCAAGCGCGGCCTGGTCGCGATCGTGGTGCACGACGGCGAGTTCCTGGGGCTCATCACCCGCATCGACCTGCTGAACTGGCTGCGCCGCAGAATGTGAGCGTGGCGGGCAAGCGCGGCTGAGCTGATGGGCATTTCGGCAGAGGAGAGACCGTGACAGACGAGCGAGCGAAAGAGCAAGAAGGCGCGGGCGAGCGGGAGCTCGAGTTCGCGACCCGCGTCATCCACGGGGGGCAGCATCCCGACCCGTTGACGGGCGCCGTGATGACGCCGATCTATGCGACATCGACGTACGCGCAGTCGAGCCCCGGCGTGCACAAGGGGTACGACTACTCGCGCACGCGCAATCCCACGCGCGATGCGCTGCAGGCCAGCCTCGCGAGCCTCGAGGGCGGCTGCGCCGCGTTCTCGTTCGCCTCCGGCATGGCCGCGTCCTCGACGGTCGTCGAGCTGCTCGACGCCGGCTCGCACGTCATCGCAACGCACGATCTGTACGGTGGCAGCTTCCGGTTGTTCGAGCGCATCCGCAATCGCTCGGCAGGACTCACCGTGAGCTTCGTCGACTTGTCGGATCTCGCCGCGATCGAGCGGGCCATTCGGCCGAGCACGCGCATGATCTGGGTCGAGTCGCCGACCAACCCCACGCTGAGGCTCGTCGATCTCGCGGCCGTCTCCGCCGTCGCCAAGCGGCACCGCCTGCTCACCGTGTGCGACAACACGTTCGCCTCTCCATACATCCAGCGCCCGCTGGAGCACGGCATCGACATCGTCGTGCATTCGGCGACCAAGTATTTGAACGGGCATTCCGACGCGCTCGGCGGCGCGGCGGTGACCGCGGACCGGGAGCTGGCCGAGCGGCTGAAGTTCCTGCAGAACGGCTTGGGCGGCGTGCCGAGCGCGTTCGATTGCTTTCTCATCCTGCGTGGCATCAAGACGCTCGCGGTGCGCATGCAGCGGCATTGCGAGAACGCGCTCGCGGTCGCGCGCTTCCTCGAGGGGCATCCGAAGGTGAAGCGGGTGTTCTACCCCGGCCTCGCGAGCCACCCCCAGCACGAGCTCGCCCGGCGGCAGATGCAGGGACGGTACGGCGGCATCGTGAGCGCCGAGCTCGCGGGGACCCTCGGCGATGCGCGGCGCTTCCTCGAGCGCTGCCGCCTCTTCGCGCTCGCCGAGAGCTTGGGCGGCGTCGAGAGCCTCATCGAGCATCCGGGCCTCATGACGCATTCGGGGCTGCCGCCCGCGATGCGCGCCGCGCTCGGCATCAGCGACGGCCTCGTGCGGCTCTCGGTGGGCATCGAGAGCGCGGAGGATTTGATCGGGGAGCTGCGACATGCGCTCGAGTGATCGCGCGCGGTCAGGCCGCTCTGGAGGCGCGTCATGACCGAGCCGTTGCCGATCGTCCTGATTCCCGGCTTGCTCGCGACGCCGCGGCTCTACGCCGAGCAGATCCCGGCGCTGTGGGGGGTCGGCCCGGTCACCGTCGCCGTGCACACGCGCGACGACAGCATGAGCGCGATCGCCCGCCGTATTCTCGCGTCGGCCCCGGCGCGATTCGCTCTCGGCGGCCTGTCGATGGGCGGGTACCTCTCGTTCGAGATCCTGCGACAGGCGCCGGAGAGAGTGGCGAAGCTCGCCCTGCTCGATACCAGCGCGCGGCCGGACGTGCCCGAGCAGAGCGAGCAGCGGCGCGGGCAGATGCAGCTCGCACGGCAGGGGAGGCTCGATGAGATCGCCGATCAGCTGTTTCCGCGGCTGGTGCACACGCTGCGCCGGAACGACGAGGCGCTGCGCGCGCTGGTGCGGCAGATGGCGCGGGAGGTCGGGCCGGACTCCTTCGTTCGCCAGCAGACGGCGATCATCGGCCGGCCGGACTCGCGCCCGACGCTCGGCGCCATCCGCTGCCCGACGCTCGTGATCGTCGGGGACGGGGACCTGCTCACGCCGCCCGAGCGGGCCGAGGAGATCGCCGCCGGCATCGCCGGCGCGCGCCTCGTGACGGTGCCGGATTCGGGACATCTGTCGACCCTCGAGCAGCCACAGGCTGTGACGCAGGCGCTCGTGGGCTTCTTCATGGACTCTTGACTTCGCTTTACAGGAACGGATCCGGCACTACAATTGTTGACATAGCGGCGGCAGCGCCCGCGGCGCAGGCCTGCTCGGTCGGAGTGCCGC
>JASHSR010000338.1 GCA_030038645.1 Gammaproteobacteria bacterium | reverse complement strand
ACCTGCCGCTCCTCGATGTAGGAGAGCAGGTCCTCCCAGGCATCCTCATCGAGGGTGGCAGCAGGCAGGATCGCGGTCGAACCGGTGCTCATCAGCTCTCTCTCGGCACGGTCGAAGCCTCAGGCCTCGAGCCGCCGTTGCGGTGCGCGGGTCCCTTCCCTATACATCCGGCCGTTGCCCAGTCGCTTACTCCCGATCAGACCATCTCCGTGGCAGCGAGGTACATATCCTACCGCGGCGGAGCGATCGTGAATTTGCCGTTGACGATGGGGTTGCGGTCGTTCTCGCAGTCGTACGGCAGCATCCGGTCCTCATCGAGGACGCGCGACCATCGGGTGACGACCTGCCACGGGTGCGCGAGGCGCTGCGGGTCCTCGACCGTCAGGTCATCCTCCAACGTGTTGGGATCGATCAATCGCACCCGTTCGACGAAATGCGCTCGATCACTCAGCTGCGGGCCCCTCGACTCTGGCTCGACCTCAATGGTATCGATGACCAGTGTCGCGCCTTCCCAGTGTCCGATGGAGTTCCCTCTCTTGGTCGGCCACAGATCCTCCTTTTTCGGGTGCTTGCGATCTGTATAAATGTGCCGGACATCTCCGTTCTCGTACAGAAACAGCGTCTCCTCGGGTGTCACGAACACCTGAAACATGAGCGGCAGTTGGAGTAGAGCCGGGAACGGAACGTCCCTACAAAGCTTGCCCGGCTTGCCGTGCTTGGCCGCGTCCAATTCGGCCTGATGCTCACGCTCCCATCCCGGCCTGTAGGGCGGCTTTCCATACAAAGAGCGCGATAATAGGCGGGAAATGTCGGAGGGGGGGCTACGGTTAGCCGCGATAGCGGCCGTAGGATAGCCGGTCAGGTTGTCCGACAGGGCAGACACCCTCGATTCCCACAGGCCGTTCCAATTGGGCAACGTCGCAAAGATGCGCTCGCGCTCGGCTGCACTCCAATGCTCTTGCGCCCATGCGGTCGCGCCGAGCAGCGCCAAGGCAAACCCGAGTCCCAGCGCGGCGCCGATGCGCCCGCTCATGACCGTGCCCGCGGTGAGGCAGACTTGAACGGCGCCCCACTCGGGCCGACGCCGGAGACGAATAGTCCGCCCGTCCTGCCGTCCTTCAGCGGACGGATGACGATCGTCACGCGATCGCCCGGCTTGAGCGTGCTCGGGCGCCAGCCATTGCGATAGAGCTGCGAGGGCGCGCCCATCTCAACGCTCCACTCCGTCTGCGCGCCGTGCGCGGGCACGAGCACCTGGATGAAGCAGTGCGGATTGGTCCACTGGAAGAGTCTCACCGTTCCGTGCAGCGTGAGCGATCCCTTCACATCGAACTGCGCCGACGAGTGATGCGCCGCACAAGGCAGCGCGAAGAGCGATGCGGCCACTGTCATCGCGGCCAAGGCGGCGGATGAGAAATGGACTCTTCTCATGAGGCGCATGAACTGTCTTTCCCCCGTTCCTCCGCGGATCGCCGAATGCTCGGAGCCGCGGAATCGCTCAGCTGCAAGACATCACTTTGGCACGGCGGACCGAGGCCCACTTGACCGCACGTCTCATCGCCTCTGGGCCTCGAGGCTCCCTCAGGGGGCAGCGCCGAGAGTCTTGATCCAGTCGATGGCCTGGGCGCAGTCGTTGCGACCGCCGCTGGCGAGCCGCGTATGCCGCGAGCGCGCCGCGATCGCGCGCACCTCCCCCGGCGGGATGCCGAAGGCGCGGCGGAAGGCGCGATGGAAGCTCGCGTCGCTCGCGAACTGATCCGCGAGCGCGAGCTCTGCGATGCGCCGGCCGGAATACCGATCGGTCATGAGCTCCCGGAAGGCCCGCTCGAGGCGCCGTTGCCAGATGTAGCGCATCGGGCCGCCTTCGGTCTCGAACAGCCGGTACACCGTTGCGCGCGAGCAGCCGGAGTGCGCACAGAGGAGCTCGACCGAGAGCGCAGGCGAGCTCAGACGCCGCTCGATGAGGCGCTTCAAGGAATCGGCCGCCGATCGGTGCGTGGCCTCGCGCGCCGCAGGGACACGCTTACGGCCGCCCCCGAAGCTCCCGGCGAGCAGTCCGATCAGGTCTTGCGCGGCCGCGTACACCTCACCCGGCGTCTCGAGCTCGATCGACTCGAGCATCCGCGTGAGACGATCGCGCAACGATCTCGCCAGGACCTGCTCGCGGCTCACGACCCGCAGATGCCCGCCGTCCGGCGCTCGCAGCAGCGGTGCGAGCGCCGCACGCGGAACGAAGAGCGTCAGCGCATGCGCCGAGCCCTGATCCGGGGCATGAACGTACGCATCCGCCTCCCGAGCGCTGTCGAGGATCGCGATGTCCTCGGGGCGCACGCTCGCCGAGTGCCGTCCGGATCGGTAGTGGATGTGGCCCGAGAGGTTGAAGGTGATCTGATAATGATCGTAGGCGCCGCGCACGACGTGACGAGCCGAGCGCAGGTATCGCAACGAGCTGCTGTGCAACTCCGCGAGCACGGTCGACCCGAGGTGATGAACCCGGCCTTGTACGCGGAAGCCTCGCGGATCCGCGAGCGCAGAGATCGCGCACGTGCCGGCCGTCACCTCCCGATACGCCCGCAATCCGGCCGCGCCCTCGTAATGGGCGCTCATCGTCAGGAGAGGATCGGGACAAGCTGGCGCCACGCCGGCATCGGGTGCCGGGCGGTAGAAAGGGCCGGGATCTGATGCGCTGATGCCCATGACACGTGTGCCGCGAGAGTCTGCCGACGGTATGGCGTGTGCCATGTTCTCATGCCGGACGCGCCGCGCTTTGCCGCACGTCTCATCCCCCCGGGCGCGAGCGTCGCCTCCGCGGCGAGGACCTTGACATCCGCGGCGCGCAGGGCGAAAAGTTCGGCAACGCCGCGCGAGCGCCGCAGCAATAGGGAAAACCAGTCATGAGATCGATCGCGGGAAGGGTTGCCTTCATCACCGCCGGGGCGAGCGGCATCGGCTGGGGCATGGCGCGCGCGTTTCTCAACGCCGGGATGAAGGTCGTCGTCGGCGATCTTCTCCAGGACCACATCGAGGAGTGCCGATCGCAGTATCCAGGGCGGGCCGACCTGCACTTCATCAGGCTCGACGTGTCGAATCGCCCGCAGATGGAGAGCGCCGCGAAGGAAGTCGAGAGCCGCTTCGGGCGTCTCGATGTGCTCTGCAACAACGCCGGCGTTGCCGCGCGGGGGCAGGTCGACGATGCAAGCTACGCCGACTGGGACTACGTGATGGACGTGTGCGTCGGCGGCACCATCAACGGCTTGGTCAATTTCCTCCCGCTCATCAAGAAGCACGGGGAGGGAGGTCACGTCGTCACGACCTCCTCGATGGCCGGGATGATCCCGGTGCCGTTCAACGGGCTCTACTCCACCGCCAAGTTCGCCGTGCGCGGCATGATGGATGCGCTCCGTCTGTCCCTCGGGCCGTACGGGATCGGTGTCTCGGTGCTCTGCCCCGGCTTCGTGGCGACGCGCGCGACGACGGCCGGCGATCGCTACCGCGCCGAGCACGACGGCACGCCGATCCACGAGCCTCGCGAGCCGGTTCGAGCCGGCATGGATCCGTTGGTGGTCGGCGAGCGCGTGCTGCAAGCGATCCGCAACAACGAGCTCTACATCTTTCCCCACGGCGAGTTCAGGGAAGAAGTGCGCGCGTACTTCGACCGCATGCTCGCGGCCTTCCCCGAGGATTTCAACGCCACCGCGGACAAGGGACGGCTCGAGATCGAGCGGTCCCGCATGACCCGGACCGAGGAGGCGCGGCGGATCGCAAACGCAATCGGCGGCGCCCGGAATGAAGGCCCGAGCGTCGCTGCGACGGTGGACGCCTGGATGCAAGGCCGGCAGCCGGTGAGCCCCCGCGCGAAGCGGAGCGCCTCGTCCGCCTGAGCCGCTGCCGCGTCTATACGCTCGCGGCCGTACGCTCGCGGTCGCTCACGCGCTTGCTTTCCGACGCGGTGGGAGGAGCTCGCTAGCCCCAGCTGCTCGAGGCGGTGCCTGCGCCGAGCAGCATGATCCAGTGAAGCGCCTCGGCGTCGTCGCTGGCGCGCGTGCGTAGTCCCGCCGGCGTCTCTGCCCGCGAGCGGGCCGCGAGCTCGCGCACCTCGCCGGGTGGGATGCCGAACGCGCGGCGAAAGGCGCGATTGAAGCTCGCCTCGCTCGAGAACTGATGCGCGAGCGCCAGATCGACGATGCGCCGGCCAGGATACCGCCCGGACATGAGCTCCCGGAAGGCGTAGAGAAGGTGCCGCTGCCGGATGTATCGGGCGAGGCCTCCTTCCACCTCGAACAGCCGGTAGACGCTCGAGCGGGACCATCCCGAGCGCGCGCAGATGAGATCCGCCGAGAGCACGGGCGAGTCGATGTATCGCTCCACGAGGCGCTTCAAAGCATCGAGCGCCGCCCGGCGCAGGCCCTGGCGCGCTACCGGGGAGATCTCCCTCCCGCCGCCGAAGATCCCGGCGAGCATGCCGGTCAGGTCCTGCACGGCCGCGGTGACCTCCGCCGCCGGATTGGCGTCGATCGTCTTCAGCATCTGGCAGACGTGGTCGGCGAGCAGTCTCGCCTGCGGCTGCTCGCGCTGCAGGGCGAGGAAGTGCTCATCGCCGATGGAGCTCGGCAGCAGCGTCGCCATCACCGCGCGCGGGACGAAGATCGCCGGAGCGCGCGCCAAGCCGCGATCCGGAGCGCGCATGTAGGCCATGCTCGTGCGCGCGCTGTCCAGAATGATGATGTCGCCCGGACGCAACGTCGCCGACTGCCGGCCGGACTCGTAGTGGATGTTGGCCGTGCGGTTCACCACGATCTGGTAGTGATCATAAGCCGCACGCGCCACGTGGCGCGCCGAGCGGGTGTACGCGACCGAGCTCGTGCGCACGTCCGTGAGCACCGCCCGCCCCAGATGATGTACGCGAGCCCGCAAGCGGAACCGCCTCTCATCCCGCGCGATGGAGAGGTCGGAGGTCTCGGCAATGTGCTCTCGGTAGGCCTTAAACCCCACCGTACCATCCAAGTCGATCGTCAACGTGGTGACGGAGGGGGGCTCTCGTCGCGGAGCCGCCCGCGAAGAGGGGCCCTCGGGCGACGCAGAAGCTCTGGTCATCGTGACCTTCTTGTTTCGAGTCGGTACGCGTGCGCAGCGCGCTTGCGTGCGCGGAGTGTATCGCTTTTGAGATGTACGGCAAAGGGCGTGGCGGTGACGATACAAAATCTTACGCTGCCGGCCTCCGCGGCGGCCGCTCACGCAGCCCTTGTGTAGCCCTTGTGCAGCGTGCCAGACGCATCACGTCCCGGTTGAGACGTACGGGAAAGTGGGGGCCGCCTGCCTCGTGATAATGCGACCTTTCAGCCGTTGCTTGGGCATTGAGGCGCGTTCACGGCAGCTGCCGCGCACGGTCGATCGGCGTTCCAATCCTCGATCGCTCCGATCGTCTGCGCGGCGGCTGCCACCTTATCGGACGGGTCCGCCGCGAGCTCCAACGGGAGGGAGTCGAGTGCCAACGGCGGTCGCGCCTAAACCTCACCTCAACCTCGCGCGCAAGGCATCCGTCGAGTTGGTGAGGTAGAATGCGGCGTGCTCGCACCCTCACCAAGCCGCCGGTCGATGGGGAAAAGAAGAGGCTCTCGCGCAAGGCGCTCGAGCAGCACGCGAAGCGCAACAAGCCGCTGATCTCGTATCGCCCTCTTCGAGATGGATCAGGTGAACGAGGACTGCGACGGCGCCGGGGACAGTGCATCGGCCGCGGAAATCGCGCGACCGAGCGTGCGCCCCGCCGGCGGCCCGAGCGCGGCGAAGCACAATCGCGAGCTTCTCTTCGCGTTCATCGTCGTATTCTTCGGGATCACGGCGGTCACCCTCAGCCAGCAGAGCGCGATCGGGCTGATCCCGCTCAAGAATCTCCTCAAGAACGAGCTGCACGAAGGCAAGGCCGCTACGGCGGCGTTCTTCTTCTGGCTCGGCCTCGCGTGGTACTTCAAGCCCTTCTTCGGAATTTTCACCGACGCGTTTCCGTTCTTCGGCGCTCGCCGCAGGAGCTACATCCTGGCGGGCTCGGTGCTCTCCGTCGCGAGCTTCATCGCGCTCGTCTACACGCCGCACCGATACGCGGCTCTGCTCGCGATGTGCATCGCCATCAACGTCTTCATGGTCATCACCAGCACGGCCGTCGGCGGCTATATGACGGAGAAGGCGCAGGCGCTGCGAGCGTCCGGCCGCTTCGCGTCCGTCTTCCAGATCGCGTACCAGATGGCAGGCGTCGTCGGAGGGCCGCTCGGCGGCGTCTTGGCCGGCATGGCCTTCGGATGGACCGGCGTCGCGAGCGCGGCGATCATGTTTCTGCCCATACCGGCGGCGCTCTTCTTCCTCAAGGAGAAGCGGATCCGGGTCGATTCGCAGAAGCTTCTCGGCGATGCGAGGAAGCAGCTCACGAAGATCGCCAAGGCGAAGACGATGTGGGCCGCGGCCGGCTTCAGCTTCCTCTTCTATTTCGCGCCCGGCATTCAGACCGCGCTGTTCTACCGGCAGCAGAACGTGCTGCACATGAGCACGGACCAGCAGGGCCTCATGTTCTTTCTGAACGGCATCTTCGCCATGGCGACCGCGACGCTCTACGGCACGTATGCGGCCCGGCGCTGGACCCTGCGAAAGCTGCTCTTCTGGTGCATCCTCGCCGGCGCCATCGCGCAGATGTGCTACGCCTTCTACGATTCGCTGGGTGAGGCTTACGTGATCGAGAGTCTCTGGGGATTGGGCTGGGCGTCAGCGGACATGGCGTTGACCGATCTGTACATGCGCGCGACGCCGGCAGGGAGCGAGGCGCTCGGCTTCTCGCTGATGGTCAGCGTCCGCAATCTCGCGCTCTTTGGCGCCGACTGGCTCGGCTCCCAGGCGATGGAGACGTACCACCTTCACTTCAGCACGATGGCGATCACCAACGGGGCGGTGTCCTTGATCGCTCTGCCGTTCGTTTTCCTGCTGCCGGGACTCATCGTGGACCGCGAGGACACGCGTGCGCAGGCCGAAGCAATTCCGCCGGTGCCAGCGGGCAAAGCTGTCATCGAAGAATAGCGCTGGGACCGACATGAAAAAGCCGTGGATCAGCGCGACGCTTGCCGTTGTGGCGCTGCTGTGTGGGCGGCCGGCGGCGGCGCAAGTCGTGGCCGCCGCCGTCACGCCTTCCGCCCGGCCGCCGCGCTTCGGCAACGTCGACGACGCGAGACTCTTGCGCGCGGCGCGGGAGCCGCAGGACTGGCTCACCTACGGCGGCACCTGGGATGAGCAGCGTTACTCGACGCTCGATCAGATCGACACCGCGACCGTGAAGCAGCTGAGGCCCGCCTGGTACTTCGACTTCGACACCACGCGTGGACAGGAATCGACTCCGCTGGTCGTGGACGGCGTGATGTACGTCTCCACCGCGTGGAGCAAGGTCTACGCGCTCGATGCCCGAACCGGGCGGAAAATCTGGCTCTACGACCCCAGCGTGCCGGGTCCGGCGGCGGTCGCCACCTGCTGCGGCGTCGTCAACCGGGGCGTGGCTGTCTATGAAGGCAAGGTGTACGTCGGCACGCTCGACGGGCGGCTCGTCGCGCTCGATGCCGCGACCGGCAAGCCGGTTTGGAGCGTCCGCACCTTCGAGCCCGGCAAGGTCTACGCCATCACCGGCGCGCCGCGCGCCGCGCGCGGCAAGATCTTCATCGGCAATTCCGGCTCCGACTTCGGCGGCCGCGGCTACGTCAGTGCGTACGATGCGGCGACAGGCAAGCTCGTCTGGCGCTTCTACACCGTGCCCGGCGATCCGCACGCGCCGCCGGACGGCGCCGTGTCCGACACGGCGCTGGCGCGCATCGCACGGCCGACGTGGTTCGGTGAGTGGTACCGATATGGCGGCGGCGGCAATGTTTGGAACGCCATCGTCTACGATCCCGATTTCAACCAGCTGTACCTCGCGACCGGCAACGGCTACCCGTGGAACCAGAATTTTCGCTCCGAGGGCAAGGGCGACAACCTCTTCCTCTCCTCCATCGTCGCGGTCGATGCCGACACCGGCCGCTACCGGTGGCACTACCAGGAGACCCCTGAGGAGCGTTGGGATTACGACTCGGTCGCCGACATCGCGCTCGTCGAGCTGAGAATCGGCGGCCGCCGGCGCAAGGTTCTTCTGCAGACGCCCAAGAACGGGTTCTGCTACGTCATCGACCGCAAGACCGGGAAGCTGCTGTCCGCCAAACCCTACATCCCGGGACTGAACTGGGCGCACGGCGTCGATCCGCAGACGGGCCGCCCGAACATCGTCGCCGCGGCGCTCTACGGCAAGAAGCCTTGGACCGGAATTCCCGGCGCGGGCGGCGCACATGTCTGGCAGCCGATCGCCTTCAGCCCGCGCACCGGACTCATGTATCTGGCGGCCACGGAGAACTCCAGCTACTACCTGCCGACTCCCCGATTCACGTTCGTCCCGGGCGTGGCCCACTTGGGAATCGTGCTGGGCGCGAGCCTGCCCATCACGCCGAGCGCGGCCCAGAGCGCGCCGGCTTCGGCGAGCCGACCGCGCTCCTACCTGCTCGCCTGGAATCCCGTCACGCAGACGGCGGCTTGGCGCGCGGCCGACAGCGCCGAAGGTGGCGGTGTACTGGTGACGGCCGGCGGCCTCGTCTTTCAGGGCCGCAGCCGCTCCGGCCTGCTCGGCGAATTCGATGCCTATCGCGCGGACGACGGGCGGCGCCTGTGGAGCTGGAAGACACCCAATTTGATCTCCGCCGGCCCGATCACCTATAGCGTCGGCGGGGAACAGTATGTCGCAGTGACTTCGGGCGCCTCTTTCTATCAGAGCATGGGCGCACGCGCGCGCGTCGCGCAGTATGGCCGGCTGATCGCATTCAAGCTGCAGGGGACGGCAACGCTACCCGCCGACCCGCCGTTCGCGCCGCCCGCCAATCCGCCGGCGGCGATCGCTTCGCCCGCGAAGGTCGCCGCGGGGGCCGAGTATTACGGCGAATACTGCGCCCGCTGTCACGGGTTCGACACCCGCTCGGGCAACGTCATCCCCGACCTGCGCCGCTCGGCCGCGCTCACCGAGCCGCGATTGTGGCGCGGCGTCGTGCTCGGCGGCACGCTCGCCGCACGCGGCATGATCAGCTGGAGCCGTTTCCTGACGCCTGCCCAGTCCGACGCCATCCGCGCGTACGTCGGCGAGCAGGCCCGTGCGCTGCAGCGACAGGAGCGCTCCGGCGACTGAGGGGTGGTCGGCACCTTGGGACGAACAGGGACGTGAGCGGCCCCGACCGACTCGGAGACCGGGATTTGCGGCGCAACGTACCCGCCAGATTCTGTCGTTTGTCACCTTCAGTCGAGCTCGACTTTGAGCATGTCGGACGACATGCGAACCAGCTTGTCGCCCTGACCTTGCACGAACGCGGCGATCTTTGCGACGAAAGCTCTCTCCGCGCCCACGTATTCCGACTCGGCGGCCTGCTGTGCAGCAGCCGCGGGCCCTGCCGCTCCGATCCGGCGCATCTCGCGCGCCAAGACGGCTCTGGGCGTGCCGGTGCCGCGGGCGAACTCGGCCCAGTCATATGGGCGAACGGCGTCGAGAAGGAATTCGTCGCCGAAGGCCATTGCCAGCTCGTGATCGAGTCCGCTGTACTGGACCACGCTCACCAGGTCGTAGCAGGGCGCGAGCTCGAGTCCTTCGCGATTGCAGAAGAACGAAACGTTTTTCCCGTGCGCATCCGTGTTGCCGAGCAGAAATTGAAACAGCGCCCAGCGTATGAGAGCGAGCCGCGCCGCGGCCTTGCGCACCGTGTAGTCGGCCACGGAGAGCAGGCGGGGGAAACTCACGCCGTCGCGAATGTCCCGCACGTCGCGGCCGGAGCCAAAGTTGCGCTCATATTTGTACGCGACAGGCAGGTCGAGTGCCTGGCACGCGTCGATGACGTGCTGGCGCCGCACTGCGTTGCCCACGCGCTCGCGATCGAAGCGCTCGATCACCAGCACGGGGTCGGGCAAGCGAAGAATCGAGACGTGCGCGGCGCCAAGTCCCAGCCGGCCTGCGAGCTGCATCCCGAAGTGCTCGTTCGCGACCAGCATGGGCAACCCGCTTTCGGCGGGCTCGGGCTTCAGGATGTGCGTCGAGGCGAGTTCCCCCTCGACGAGGTACATGCGGTCACCGTCCAGATAGACCGGAAGCTTGTCCTGATAGCCTGCGATCGACATGCGAACGCGGCCGTCCCACACCGCGAATGGAACCTGAGCCCGCTCCTCGAGGCGCTGCCGGAGCTCCTGGCGCGTGATTTCCCGTCGCGTCGTGGTTCGCTCGGCGGGTCTCTCATCGCCGCCCAAGAAGGAGAGCGCTCCGGCAGTCTCTCTCCCCAGCTCGCGGATCAGGCCATAAATATTGTTCTTCGAGACTTGATGCGTCGTAGCGACGATGTCGAGCGCTCTGCCCTCGGGCAGCAGGTTCTCGAGGAACCGGCGCACGGTGCCCGATTGCGCGGGCGGCGCGATCATCAAGATGTGGGGCGAGATGGAGTACGACGCTTCGGCCCTTATCCAGCTCTCCTCGTATCCGAACGAGAAGCGCTCATCGAGAGACTCGTATCCCACGGTGCCCACTCGTGCGGGGCTATCGAAGACGCCCATCGAGTGCAGGCTCATCGGGTACTTCCGGCGGCCGCCCGAAGCATTCGCTCCGTTTTCTCCTTGTCGATAACCAACATCGTGAGGCCGAGGCCGTCGAGGACTCGGAGTAGCCGGTCCGTGCTGATTCCGGATTTTCCATTCTCGAGCCGCGACAGCAGGTCCACCGAGACTCCGCAGAGCGCGGCGGCGTCGTCGATCCGCAGCGCACTTGCCCGGCGCTTGGCTCGGACGATGCTGCCCAGGGCTTTCAGCGTCGGCACACCGATTTCGCCGTATCGGAAATCAATCATCGAACGCCAAACTCGGCCGTAAAGTTTCGGAATACAAGAAACTCTAGCCAAAAGCGGGCGCTGAGTCAATAAGATTTCTGATTTACCGAAATTCTAGGCGAGCGGCAGACCGCCGAGTGGGGAGTCGCCGCGGTCTCGGTGGAGATCCGGGACGTGGCCATCCCCGCGCAGCTGCAGGATGCGATGAGCCGGCAGGCGCAGGCCGAGCGCGAGAAGGCCGCCCGCGTGATTCTGGGCGCCGCGGAGCAGGAGATCGCTCAGAAGTTTCTGGACGCCGCGAACGCCTACGGGCACAACCCGGTTGCCTTGCAGCTCCGCGCGATGAACGTCATCTACGAGACGGCCAAGGAGCGCGGCTCGACGGTTCTGATTCCTTCGGCCATGGTCGACAGCTTGAATGTCGCCGGCGTCTTCGGATTGACTCGCGCGGCTCAATCGGCGGGCTGATCGCCGCCGAGGTCGTGGCCGCGGCTCATTTGCCGCCCGGATCTTTTCGTTCGCGCGGCGCCGCGGCTCGAGCGCGTGGCCGCGGCCGTCGCTTCGAGCCGACCCCTCGGGCCGGGGCGCGTTTGGACCCGAGAGCCTCGTTCCCTGCGGGAGCGTATCCCAGAAAATCGGCCAGCGTC
>JASHSR010000337.1 GCA_030038645.1 Gammaproteobacteria bacterium | reverse complement strand
GAGTCCCGACACGATGGCGAGCTCGGTGGCGACGCCGCTCGAATACCAGATCGCGGAGATCCCGGGCGTCACGGAGCTCACCTCCTCGAGCGTGCTCGGCACCACGCAGATCGTGGTCCAATTCGACCTGGATCGCAGCATCGATGCGGCCGCGCAAGACGTCCAGGCGGCGATCGACGCCGCAGCCGGACAGCTGCCGAAGGACCTGCCCGCGCCGCCCTCGTACAAGAAGGTCAATCCCGCCGACTCACCGATTCTCATCTACGCGCTGCACTCGGACGTCCTGCCGGTCACGACCGTGAACGATTACGCCGATACGGTGCTCGCGCAGCAGATCTCGCGCATCAAGGGCGTCGGCCAGGTCAACATCTGGGGCCAGCAGAAGCCTGCCATCCGCGTCCAGATCGATCCGCGGAAGATCGCCGCGCTCGGCATCGACATGGAGGACGTGGCGAACGTCATCGAGCAGGCGACCGTCGATGCTCCGAAGGGCTTCATCAACGGGAAGCTCCACGCTTACACGATCTACGACAACGACCAGCTGCTCGACGCGAAGCCCTGGAACGACATCATCGTCGCGTACCGCAACGGGGGGCCGGTGCGCATCCGCGACATCGGCGTGGCGATCGACGCGTCGGAGGACTCGCAGCGTACCGCCTACGAGAACGGCAAGCGCGGCGCCATGGTCGCGATCATGAAGCAGCCGGGCGCGAACGTCATCGATACCGTGCACCGGGTCGAGGCGGCGCTGCCGCAGATCATGACGGCCGTGCCGCCCGCGATCAAGCTCGAGAAGCTCGTGGACCGGACCGTCACGATCAATGCCTCGGTCCGCGACGTCGAGTTTACTTTGATCGCTACCGTTGCGCTCGTGATGCTCGTGATCTTCCTCTTCCTGCGCAACGTCTGGGCGACCGTCATTCCGGGCGTCACGGTGCCGCTCGCGCTGTTCGGCACCTGCGGGGCGATGTACCTCTTGGGCTTCAGCCTCGACAATCTCTCGCTCATGGCGCTCACCATCGCCGTCGGCTTCGTCGTGGACGATGCGATCGTGATGCTCGAGAACTGCTACCGGCACGTCGAGGCCGGCATGACCGCCCGCGAGGCCGCGATGAAGGGCGCGGGCGAGATCGGATTCACCATCATGTCGATCAGCTGCTCGCTCATCGCCGTGTTCATCCCGCTGCTGCTGATGGGCGGCATCGTCGGCCGGCTCTTCCACGAGTTCGCGATCACCGTCACCGCGACGATCGTCATCTCCGCCTTCGTGTCGCTCACGCTCTCGCCGACGATGTGCGCGCTCTTCCTGCGCAACGAGAAGGCGGAGCGGCACGGCCGCGCTTATCACGCGATCGAGCGCGTGTTCGAGCGCTCGCGCGAACTGTACGCGCAGGGCCTCGACTTCGTGCTCCATCATCAGCGCGCCACGCTCCTCGTGTTTCTCGGCACCATGGCGCTCGCCATCGTGCTCTACGTGGCCGAGCCGAAAGGCTTCTTCCCGCAGGAGGATACGGGGCTGCTCAACGGCGTCTCCGATGCCCCCGAGGATGTGTCGTTCGGTCAGATGGACGGCCTCGAGCGGCGCCTCGGGCAGGTGATCACCGCAGACCCCGCGGTCTCGGGCTGGGTGGTCGCGTTCGGCGGCGGATCGCGTCCGGTCAACAACGGCTTCGGCATGATCGCCTTGAAGCCGCACAGCGAGCGCCATGCGACAGCCGATCAGGTGATCCGACGGTTACGCGCGAAGTTCGCGCAAATCCCGGGCGGCACGCTCTTCCTGCAGGTGGTGCAGGACGTGAGCATGGGTGGCCATGCGACGCGCACGCAATATCAGTACACCCTGACCGATGCGAATCTCGAGGAGCTCAACGCCTGGGGTCCGCGCGTGCTCGCGGCGCTGCAGAGGCTTCCCGAGCTCTCCGATGTCGCCTCCGACCAGCAGGACTCCAGCACGAAGCTCTCCGTCGTCATCGACCGCGACGAGGCCGCCCGCTTCGGGATCCAGCCCTCGCTCATCGATCAGGAGCTCTACGACGCGTTCGGGCAGCGCGAGGTCACGCAGTACTTCACGCAGCTCAACGCCTACCACGTCGTGCTCGAGGTGAGCCCCTCGCTCCAGGGCGATCCGAACACGCTCAACTTGATCTACATGCGCTCGCCCGCAACCGGGCAGATGGTCCCGCTCTCGCAGCTCGTGCGCTTCGATACGCGGCACACCGCGGCGCTCTCCATCAATCACCAGAGCCAATACCCGGCGGTGACGCTCTCCTTCAATCTCGCCCCGCGCGCCGCGCTCGGCCAGGCGGTCGATGCGATCTCGAGGACCACCGCCGCGATGCACCTCCCGGCGGGCCTCACCGGAAGCTTCCAGGGGACCGCGCAGGCGTTTCAGGACTCTCTGCGCACCGAGCCCTACCTGATCCTCGCGGCGATCGTCGTCGTCTACATCATTCTCGGGATGCTCTACGAGAGCTACATCCACCCCGTCACGATCCTCTCGACGCTGCCCTCGGCGGGCGTCGGGGCGCTCCTCATGCTGCTGATCTTCCACATCGATTTCACGGTGATCGCGCTCATCGGCGTCATCCTCCTCATCGGCATCGTGAAGAAGAACGGCATCATGATGGTGGACTTCGCGCTTCAGGCCGAGCGCGAGGAGGGCTTGTCGCCCGAGGCGTCCATCCGCAAGGCGTGCCTGCTGCGCTACCGGCCGATCATGATGACGACGATGGCCGCGCTCCTGGGAGCCCTGCCGCTCGCGCTCGGGACGGGCGCGGGCTCCGAGATCCGCCAGCCCCTCGGCTACACGATGGTGGGTGGACTCATCTTGAGCCAGAGCCTCACGCTCTTCACGACGCCCGTCATCTATCTCTATCTCGACCGTCTCAACAGCCGGCTGATGGGGCACCACAGGCGGCCGGCGCTCGCGCAACCCACACCCGCCGCGTCCGTGCCGGGCGAGTCCGCCGCGAGCTGAGGAGAGAGCACGCCGCCATGAAAGTCCTGCTCGTCGAGGGCAACGAGCGTGCGCGCTCACACCGGGAACGATTAACGGAATTTAATCATTCGCCCACCTCCCCTGAACGGGAGGCGTCTTAATTTGTAGGCGTGTCGAGCCGACGACGCCGGCGAGGCTGGAAGCAATGACGGAAGAGCGGAGCGCGGCCGGGGCGG
>JASHSR010000336.1 GCA_030038645.1 Gammaproteobacteria bacterium | reverse complement strand
GACATCAGCATCATCGATGTCGCCTCGCAACGAGTGCTGAAATCCGTGCCCGTGGGACATTACCCCTATGGAATCGCCATCGATGAATGAGCGGCTTGCAGGCGCGTCGCGCCGCCTCATCCTCGCGGTCCGCGCCGCCCGTGCTCCAGCGCGTGCCGGCCGCGCCCCGGCGCGTGCGGCCCTGACCGCCCTCGTGGCCGTCTCGGCTGTCTCGGTCCTCGCGGCGCTCGCCGCCTCCGTCCCCGCCGCCTCCGCCGCGCCGCTCGGCATGCACATCGAGGTCGGGTACCTGCAGGTGAGCGACGATCCGCGCTACGACGACCGCCAAGGTCCGGGAGAGACCGACATCACTCCGCCGCGTCCCCTCGCGGGGGCCGAGATGGCGATCGACGAGGTCAACATCGGCGCCGCGGCCTATGGGCGGCAGTACAGCCTCGTGCAGGCCGAGGCCGACAGCGACAACGGGCTCGTCGCGAAGGCCGAGGCGCTCGAGCGCCAGGGCGTGCATTGGATCGTGGTCGACGCGGACGACGACGCGATGGCGACGCTCGCGAGAGCCGAGCGCGGCAGGCCCGTCCTGCTCTTCAACATCTCGGCGCACGGCGATGCGCTGCGCGGGACCGAGTGCGAGGCCAACCTCGTCAACGTCATCCCGAGCCGCGCCATGCTCGCCGATGCGCTCGCGCAGTTCCTCGTGGCGCGCAAGTGGCCCGACGTGCTCGTGCTTCGCGGGCCGCTCCCTGACGATCAGGCGAACGTCGCCGCCCTCCTGCACGCGGCGCGGCTCTACGGACTGAGGATCGTCGCCACGCGGGACTTCATCGTGAGCAACGATCCGCGCCAGCGCGACAAGGACAATCTCGCGCTGCTGACCGGCGATGCGAGCTACGACGTGGTCTATGTCGCCGACGCCGACGGCACCTTCGCCCGCAGCCTGCCGTACGCGACGATCCACCCCCGTCCCGTGGTCGGAGCGACGGGCCTCACGCCGACCGCATGGTCGTGGACCTGGGAGCGTTATGGGGCGCCGCAGGTGAGCCACCGCTTCGCGCGGCGGTTCAACCGCAACATGGACGGCACCGACTGGGCAGCGTGGATCGCGGTGCGTGCGCTCGACGACGCCGTTCGGGAGAGCAAAGCCCGCACCACGCAGGCCGTCGACGCCTATCTTCTCGGCCCGTCGATGAACATCGACGGCGCGAAGGGACCGCCGATGAGCTTCCGCTCCTGGGATCGCCAGATGCGCCAGCCGATTCTGCTCGCGACGGCGGACGCGGTGATCGCCGAGGCGCCGATGCCGGGCTTCCTGCACCAGACCAACGTCCTCGACACGCTCGGCTTCGATCGGCCGGAGACGCAGTGCCGGCTGCACTGACGGCGATGAGAGCGAGCCATGCCCTGCGAGCGTTCGCCGCCGTCGCGCGGCGCGAGTTGACGCGGTTCGTCAACCAGAAGGGCAGGCTCGCCTCCGCGGTCGTGCGCCCGGCCCTGTGGCTCATCGTCGTCGGCGCCGGCTTCCAGGACGTGCTCGGCGTCTCGATCACGCCGCCCTACGAGACCTACATCACCTATCAGGTCTACATGGTGCCGGGCCTCATCGGCATCGTGCTGCTGTTCCAGGGCATGCAGTCCTCGCTCTCGATGGTCTACGACCGCGAGATGGGCGTGATGCGGCTGCTGCTCACGGCGCCGCTCCCGCGCTGGTATCTGCTGCTCTGCAAGCTCCTCGCCGGCGTGCTGCTCTCGGTGCTGCAGGCCTACGTGTTCATGGGGGTGGCGCTCGCGGTCGGAATCGACGTGCCGCTCTGGGGATTCCTCTATGCGCTGCCGGCCCTCGTCGCCGCGGGGATCATGATGGGGGCGCTCGGGCTTGCCCTGTCGGTGATGATCCGCCAGCTCGAGAATTTCGCGGGCACGATGAATTTCGTGATCTTCCCGATGTTCTTCTTGTCGACCGCGCTCTATCCACTGTGGCGCCTGCAGGAGAGCGGCGCCGACTGGCTCGCCCTGATCGCGCAGCTCAACCCCTTCACCTACGGCGTCGAGCTCGTCCGGTTCGCGCTCTACGGCAAGATCGACTGGATCGCCGTGGCGGTCGTCGCGGGCTGCGCGGTGGTGTTCTTTCTCTGCGCCACCTTCGGCTACGACCCGCAGCGCGCCTTCCAGCGCCGTCCGGCGCCGGCGGGGTAAGAGCGAGCGCCGCCGACGCGAGTGCCGGCGGGGGAATCTACCCGCCGCCGTCATTCCGAAAATTCAGTTGCGCGGCCGCGCGATGTTCGTAAGACTGCCGCCGTCATGCGAACGGCCCGGACTGCCCAATCCGTCAATCGGGGAACTCCGGGAGACGCCGCGCGACCCGCGCTGCTCAGGCTGGTCACGCTGCTCACGCTCCTCATCGCCATCGGATGCGGCGCGCGCACGCAGAGCGCACAGGTCGCGCGGGCGCCGCAATCGGCCGCGGCGGGCGGTGCGGCTCCGGCAACCACGGCGGCCCCGGCCGTCGCACGGGCATCCTCGTACGATCCGCGCGAGACGTTCGCGCCGCTCACGCTGCCCGATCCGGTCGATGCCTATCGGGCGGGGAACGGCACGCCCGGCCCGCAGTACTGGCAGAACCGCGCCGACTACGTGATCCACGCCAGCCTCGACCCGACAGACGATCGGCTTGCAGGCCGCGAGGTCATCACCTATACGAACAACAGCCCTCAGGCGCTCGACGGCCTCTGGGTCCAGCTGGATCAGAATATCTACCGCACGGACGCTCGCGCGCGCTACGTTCGCAGCGGACCGCGCCAGCTGTTCTTGGGCGCCGAGGCGACCGATGGCGATGTGCTCGACTCCGTCGAGATCGAGCGGCAGGGCCATCTCGCGAAGGCCGACTACCTCGTCTCCGATACCCGCATGCAGATCCGGCTGGCGCAACCGCTCGCGCCGCACGGCGGGCGGCTTCGGATTCTCATCCGCTACCACTTCACGGTGCCCGGCGCGTTCGGAGGCCGCACCGGACACATCGCAACCCAAAACGGCGAGATTTTCGACATCGCCCAGTGGTACCCGCGCATGGCGGTGTACGACGATCTGCGCGGCTGGGACACGCTGCCTTATCTCGGCACCGAGTTCTATCTCGAGTACGGCGATTTCGACTACTACGTCACCGTTCCCCGGGACATGCTGGTCGCGGGCTCAGGCGAGCTCGAGAACCCCGAGCAGGTGCTCACCGCGCTCGAGCGCCGGCGGCTGCGTGAGGCGCGCGCGAGCGAGAAGACCGTGATGATCCGCACCGCGCAGGAGATCGGCGATCCGCACAGCCGGCCGGTCGGGAAGGGCACGCTCACGTGGCACTTCCGCATCCTGAAGTCGCGGGACGCCTCCTTCGCCGCGTCGCGGGCGTTCATCTGGGATGCGGCGCGGATCGATCTGCCGCAAGGCAAGACCGCGCTCGCCATGTCTTTCTATCCGGTCGAGAGCGCGGGCGCGGGAGCCTGGGGCCGCGCCACCGAATATCTGAAAGACGCCGTCGAGCACTTCTCCCGGCGTTGGGGAGTGGTCTACCCCTACCCGGCGGCGGTGGCGGTCGCGGGCTCCGTCGGCGGCATGGAGTATCCGGCCATCGTCTTCGACTCCTACCGGGACCGCGGCAAGGACCTGTTCTGGCTCACAGCGCACGAGATCGGCCACACGTGGTTTCCGATGATCGTGGGCTTCGACGAGCGGCGCGATCAGTGGATGGACGAGGGCTTCAACACGTTCATCGACGTGTACGAGTCCGAGGACTTCGAGCACGGCCTCTACGGACCGAAGCGCGATCCCGAATACGCCCCCGGGGGCGGCAATCCGGTCGAGGAGATTCTGCCGTTGCTCGAGGATCCCAACGCGCCCGTCATGCTGACGCGCGCCGACCAGGTCGCCGAGAAATACCGCCACCCGCTCACGTATTTCAAATCGGCGCTGGGCCTCGTGCTGCTGCGCGAGCAAATCCTGGGGCCCGAGCGCTTCGACTGGGCGTTCCGCAAGTTCATCCGCGATTGGTCCTACCGCCACCCGACACCCTCGGATTTCTTTCGCGCGATGGACAGCGCCGCGGGCGAGGACCTCTCCTGGTTCTGGCGCGGCTGGTATTTCCACAACTGGACGCTCGACCTTGCCGTGGAGGGCGCGCGTCCCATCGCCGGGGACTGGCGCAAGGGCGCCGTGGTGACCGTCGCGAACCTCGACCGGCTGGTGGTGCCGGCGGTCGTGCAGATCGACTTCCAGGATGGAAGCCGCAAGCGGATTCGCCTGCCGGCGGAGACTTGGATTCAGCGCAAGCGCATCGACCTCGCGCTCGACAGCACGCAGCCCGTCACCGAAGTCACGGTCGACCCCGATCGAGCTCTGCCGGACAAGGACCGCAGCAACAATGTCTGGAAGGCGGAGCAGGGGCGGTAGCGGCGGCGGGCCAGTGCCTGCGCCAGGCATTCTCGATCGCGGCCGCCGGGCTGCCGGCAGACGGCCGCGGCGGCGAGCCGCAGCCGGACCTAAGACGATCGGTCAAAACAGACTGGCGCCCGTGATTCCGCCGTATACGCCGAGCCCGGTGGTGAGCACCGACACGCCGACGACGACCCACGCGTACGCCCCTCGCGGACGATGCTCGGCCGGCAGCGCCTTGAAGGCGAGTAGCACCAGGAAGCCGAGCACGACGGGCAGCATCAGCGCGTTCATCACTTCCACGGCGATGTTGAGCGCGACGAGGTTGGGCACCAGCCCGACGAGCACGGCGCCGCCGACGACGGCGGCGGCGTAGATGCCGTAGAACCACGGCGCCTCGAGCGGATGATGCTCGAGGGAGTGCCGGTAGCCCGAGACCTCCCCGAAGCCCCAGGCGGAGGCGAGCGACACCACGATCGCCGCCACCATGGCCGCGCCGA
>JASHSR010000335.1 GCA_030038645.1 Gammaproteobacteria bacterium | reverse complement strand
GGTGGCGCTCCTCGCCGCCGATCCCAAGCCGCCCGGCGCAGGCTGAGGCATATCCGCAGCTGATATCTCCTATTCCCATAATCGATTTGCCGCTCGCGTCGGCGAGCGGCTACCGTCCGCAGTTACCTTCCCGGTCGTCCGAGCCATGAACGCCGCCAGGAACCACGCCGTGTCGAGCCTGAGGTCGAGCGACAGCGCCGGGCCACCGCCCGACTCGCCGCCGTTCCGCTTCTACGACAACCGCCAGAAGTACCTGGCGTTCATCAATACCTGCAACGAGAAGTCCGCCATCGCGCGCCGCGCCATCCAGGAGCTCGCGCACGTGAAGCCCTCGCCGCCGGCCATCCGCGTCTTCGACGCCGGCATGGGCGATGCCACGGTGCTGTCGCGCCTGATGCGCGGCATGCACCGCGCGTTCCCCACGGTGCCTGTGTCCGTCGTCGCGAAAGAGATCAGCCTCGAGGACGTGCGGCTCGGGCTCGAGAAGATGCCCGACCGCTTCCAGGAGCATCCCGCGACGGTGCTCGTCGTCACGAACCTCAACTACGCGGAGGCCCCGCGCCTCATGCCGCGCGACACGCAGGTCGCCGCCGCGCTCAACTGGCAGGAGGTGCGCCTCACCGGGAGCTCCGCTCACGAGTACGCGGAGCAGATCGAGGAGCTCGGTCCCACGCTCGATTACGGCTGGCAGACGCGCTCGAGCGCGAAGACCGGCAACCCCGTCTACCTGAGGCCCTCCGTGCTGGTCGTCTATCGCGAGGACCACAAGTTCCTGCTGGACTCCGTGATTCCCAAGCCCGGCAGGATCTTCGAGAGCTACGATCTCATCGTCGCCTCCCAGCCCTGGCGGGCCCGCATGTCGGCCGAATTCAAGGCGCAGAAAGTGCTCGCGCCGCTCGTGCACAGCCTCTCCCCGGGCGGACGGCTGCTCGCGATCCAGTCGTGCGGCAAGGACCCCGCGCTCGAGATCATCCGCAAGCTCTGGCCCGGCGAGAATCCCTTCCAGGTGGACCGCCACCAGCTGCTCGCGGCGCTCAAGGCGGAGCTCGGCCGGGACGCCCGCGACTTCACGCTCACGGCGCTGCCGGACGACAAGGCGATCTTCCGTTACGAGATGCACACGCTGCCCTCGGAGATCGCGGACCGCATCGGCACCTCGACGCTGTTCGCGGCGTGGAACGCGGCGATCTACGTCAATCAGATCGAGGATGAGCGCCTCGACTCCGTTGTGCAGAATGGCGCCTACCTCGAGGCGACGCAGCAGGTGCTGCAGCAGCACGGCGGGCTCTGGTTCAACGACGAGACGTTCGTCGTCACCCGGCGCCGCGCCTGAGGCCGCGCCGCCCCTCACTTTTCATCGAAAACCCATCCCCTATGAATGCAAGCCTGAACCCGCGCGCGAAGGATGCGGCCCCGCTCGGCGGGGACGAGCTCAAGCGCCGCATCGTCGAGTTCGCCCGCGGCACCTCCACCGAGATCTCGCCGCACGACGAGGGCATCGTGCCCGAGCTCGCGGGCGTGCTGCCCTCCGGCACGACCGTGTACGTCGCGCATACGCCGAAGGCGACGGTGGACGATGTGGTGAGGGTCGCCTCGAAGGTTCGCGCCGCGGGCCTCGGCGCCTCGCCGCACATCGTCGCGCGGCGTATCGAGAGCGAGCGCGTCCTGCGCGATGCGCTGCGGCGGCTGGGGGAGGCCGGCGTCGATCAGGTTCTGCTGGTCGCGGGCGACCGCAATCCTCCCGCCGGCGAGTTCACGAGCACGCTCGAGATCCTCGACTCCGGGGCGATCGGGGACAGCGGGATCCGCAAAGTGGGCGTCGCCGGACATCCCGAGGGGCATCCGGCCGTCGGGCCGGAGACGCTCTGGAGCGCCCTCGAGGCGAAGCAGGCCTTCGCCGACCGCACCGGAACGGCGATGCACATTTGTACGCAGTTCAGCTTCAATCCGGGCGCCGTGGGCGCCTGGGACCGCCAGCTCACGGAGCACGGCATTCGACTTCCCGTTCACATCGGCATCGCAGGGCCTACGCCGCTGCCGAAGCTCATCAAGTTCGCCGTCCAGTGCGGGATCGGCGCCTCGCTCGGCCAGCTCGGCAAGGGCTTGGGGCTCGTGGGCCGCATCGCGGGGCTCGCGATGTCACCGGATGAGATGCTGATCGGCCTCGTCCAGGGCTGCGCGGCGCAAGGCGCGACGCACCTCGCGCATCCGCACTTCTACGCCTTCGGCGGCGTCATGGCGACGGCGCGCTGGCTGCGCGGCGTGGTGGACGGGGCGTTCGAGCTCGACAAGAGCAATGAGAAATTCACGGTGAGCGCTTGAGCCCCGCAGCGTCGAGCCCGGGCCCGGGCGGTGCAGCGCACGCGCGGCGGGCGCTCATCTGCGGATCGGTGGCGTTCGACAGCATCATGCAGTTCGACGGCCGCTTCAAGGAGCACATCCTCCCGGACAAGATCCACATCCTCAACGTCGCGTTCCTGGTGCCGCAGCTGCGGCGCGAATTCGGCGGCTGCGCCGGCAACATCGCGTACAATCTGAGGCTGCTCGGCGATGCGGGCTATCCCATGGCGACCGTCGGGCGCGACTTCGCGCCGTACGGCGAGTGGATGAAGGCCCACGGCGTGCCGCGCGACTACATCAAGGTCATCGATTCCGAGCACACGGCGCAGGGGTTCATCACGACGGACCTGGACAACAACCAGATCACCGCGTTCCATCCGGGGGCGATGCAGCACGCGCACCTCAACAAGGTCGCGGACGCGGGCGGCGTCGCGCTCGGGATCGTCGCGCCCGATGGGCGCGAGGCGATGATCCAGCACGCCACCCAGTTCGCCGCGGCGGGCATCCCGTTCATCTTCGACCCGGGCCAGCAGCTGCCCGCCTTCGGCGGGGAGGAGCTGCGCGCCTTCATCGAGCAGGCGGCGTGGGTCGCCGTGAACGATTACGAGTGGCAGCTCGTGCAGCAGAAGACCGGCTGGAGCGCCGGGGAGATCGCGGAGCGGGTGGACGCGCTCATCGTCACGCTCGGCGCCGAGGGCTCCGTCATCCACGTGAAGGGACGCGAGCTCGCGATTCCCTCCGCCCGGCCGAAGGCCGTCGTCGACCCGACGGGGTGCGGGGATGCCTACCGGGCGGGACTCATTCACGGACTGCTGCGCGGGCTCGACTGGGAGACGACCGGGCGCATCGCCTCGCTCATGGGCGCGATCAAGATCGAGGCCCGGGGCACGCAGAATCACCGCTTCGGCGCCGCGGAGTTCACGCGGCGCTACGAGAGCAGCTTCGGCACACCGCTTCAACGACAGGACCTATCCCATGGCTAGCAACTACGTTTTCACCTCGGAGTCGGTGTCCGAGGGGCACCCCGACAAGATGTCGGATCAGATCAGCGATGCAATCCTCGACGCCTTCCTCGCGCAGGACAAGCGGGCCCACGTCGGGTGCGAGACCCTCGTCAAGACGGGCGTCGTGGTGGTTGCCGGAGAGGTGAGAGCCTCCGCCACGATCGACGTGGACCCCGTCGTCCGCAAGACGGTGCTCGACATTGGGTACGACTCCTCCGAGATGGGCTTCGACGGAGCCACGTGCGGCGTCCTCAACATGATCGGCAAGCAGTCCTCGGACATCGCGCAGGGCGTCGACAAGAAGGACGAGCGCAAGCAGGGCGCGGGCGATCAGGGCATGATGTACGGCTACGCGACCAACGAGACGGACGTGTTGATGCCCGCCCCGATCACGCTCGCGCACCGCCTGGTGAAGCGCCAGTCGCAGGTCCGCCGGACCGGGAA
>JASHSR010000334.1 GCA_030038645.1 Gammaproteobacteria bacterium | reverse complement strand
GAAGCCGAAGACGCCTCGCGTCGAATCGCTTGCGCGGCGCCGGACGGGGAGGGGAGACGCATGCTCGGGACACCGTATCCCAAAAAGCCGATGCACCGCATCGCTTACACCAAGCTCACCCAAGAGCAGATCGGCGCCAAGCTCGAACCCGTCGCCGACCACGGGCCGACCAGTGCCTCGCCGCTCGCAACGGACTTCGCCGGCGAGAGACTGAAGATCGTCACCGATGACGGTCCGACGCTGAGCTACAAGTTCCTGAGCAACACCCGGCTGTCGGTGGAGGAGAACGGCGGCAAGGCAATCCACGCTGGGTTCGGCGCGCTCGAGGTGGATCATATCTGCCTGTTCACCCACATGATTCCCCACACGCAGCGCGGCTATGCCGTCGTTATCGACCGAAACAGCAAGCTGGCGACCGTCATCGAGCTATGGTTCAGCGGCTACGAGGACAACCGCGAGGTCCAGCGCCAGATCTATTTCGGCTATGTCGAGGCCGGGGGCGAGGCGCCCAAGGAGCGGCACGGATACACCGATCGCGTGGAGGGCCGAGGCTATCACTGGCGGCAAGACGACGGGATGGAGACGCTGGAGTACTACCCCTCCGCCGGCTATTCCCACTTCGTCGAGCTCTCGCGCACGGGTGGGGAGCTCGGCTTCTGCGCCCCCTCCGACTACGTCAAGCTCGACAACGACTTCTTCCTCTACACCCGCACGGAATGCGAGTTCTCGGGCACCTTCACCGCCTATGTGATCGACATGAACCGCAGCGGGCAGATCGGCCTGCGGCTCGGCTTCGACGAAGGCGACAAGCTGCATTACTACCTGTTCCGCGGCCAAGGCGACATCGTGGGGCAGATCGCCCGCTTCGAGAAGTTCGGCGACTATTCGGGCAACCCCATCCCCGGTCCGAAGGGCAAGGACGGCAAGCCCATCAAGGGCGGGCGGCGGGTGTACCGGCCGATCAAGACCATGGAGAAGCTGACGAGGGAGCAAGTGGACACGATCGTCAAAGAGCACTCCACGGCCTTCCCGGTCTCGACGACGACGGGCGGCGCCGCCGGCATGGGCGGCGCGAACGCCCTACCCACGAGCGACTTTCTGGCGGGCAAGGCCTTCACGCTGCGCTACGACAATGGGCCGGCGATGGAATACAGGGTCGAGAGCGCCGACGAGCTCAACTGGCGCCAGGACGGGGAGGGCGGCTGGACGCGAGCGCGCTACCAAGCCTACGAGGTGGCGCCGGGCTTGTTCCTGTTCGGGCATCTGCTGGAAGGCGCGCCCAACCACGACGGCCACATCATCGCGGTGGATTTCCACCAGGGGCTTGCGACCTGCTACAACGGCTTTCTCAACACGCCCTATTTCGCGAACGAGGCCGGCGCGCGCACGCTTTTCGGCGTGCTGGAGATGGAGGGCATCCAGCCGCCCATGTACCGCCGCCACGCGCGAACGACCGAGATGCTCGGCCGCTGCATCACCTACAGCTATGCTCCGGGGCTCACGTCGATGCATCTGTATGCGACGCCCAACACGGTGTCCTGGATCATCTTCACGCCGGATGGGCATGGCGGCATGGAATGGAGCGGCCCGGGCGACTTCGTGAAGATCCGCGACGGCATCTATTTCATGTACTGGCTCGAGGAGGCCTGCAACGGCACGCTCGGCACCATCCTCCTCAACCTGAACATCATGCACGACGCCGGCATCGGCTATCACTGTGGCTCGCGCGGCGGCCTCAACATGAGTCGGATCGGCGCCGTGATCCGCCACGCGGGTAAGTTTGAAGTGGACCCGTATTTCCAGATCAAGACGTGAGGGAGGATGAGATGAGCCAGGACAACACCTCCACGCGCCGCTCGTTCCTCAGAGGCGGCGCGCTGCTGGCCGCGCCTGTCGCCGCCGCCTCGATTCCCGCCATGGCGCTTGCCGACGACGGATTGAAGGCTCGCGTCAAGCGCCTGGAGAGCGAGGCCGCGATCCGCGAGTTGCATCAATCGTGGCTGCGGCAGGTCAATGCCGGCGAGGGTGGCGCGCTGCTCGACCGCTCCGTGCGCCGGATCATCACGGATCATGGCGGCGCACCGGATAAGATCGAGATCGCCGCGGACGGCCGAAGCGCCGTCGGCCATTTCGACTGCGCCGTCGAGGCGGAAACACCGCTTGCCGAGGACTGCACGCTCGCGCAGATGGCTCATGCGCAGGGTAGCGGCGCCGTCTGCCTGATCGAGCGCCGGATGCTGACGGTCGACTACGAGAGCGCCGGCGGCAGCTGGAAGATCGCGAGAGTCGCGTTGACGCCGCTCGAGCGCGAAGCGTCATAGCGGGCGCGAAGCGCCACAGCGCGCGTACGGCCGCCCGACACGGTCCTGTCGGTGCGAATGCGCCGTGCGCTTACGCGGCCGCCGGCTCGCCGAACCGATTGGCTTGCCTCTGCCCCTTGCCGACCAGGCCCCAGAGGACGAAGCCGGCGGACACGACGAGCGCGGCCAGCGTCGCGGTGGGCTGCAGCTCGGGGCTGCGGTGTCCCATGTGCAGAGAGATGGCCGCCACGTCGAGGACGCCGGGGATGAGCAGCAGCCACGCGGTCTGTCCCATGTCGTGCAGGCGCCGGGCATGCAGCACCGCGGCCGGGTACAGCAGCGTCACCAGGACCCACTCGCCGTTGCGGTTCTTGACCAGGAAGAAGTAGAACGCAGCCGCGGCCAGCAGGGTGATGAGCGCGCCGATGAAATCGCCCCGCGAGGTGCGGCCGCTCGGGTTCGCGAACAGGGACTCGTAGC
>JASHSR010000333.1 GCA_030038645.1 Gammaproteobacteria bacterium | reverse complement strand
TTGCGGCTGCCCGACTCGGCTGGCTTCCGGTAGAATCCGCGCCCTCGCGCCGGGGCCGGGGGCAGCAGTGCCGGCTTAGCTCAGCCGGTAGAGCACATCATTCGTAATGATGGGGTCGTAGGTTCGATTCCTACAGCCGGCACCATTTGTCCTTCCGCAAGGCGCCAGCGCGAGAGGTCAGACGATGTGGAGCGGATTGCCGATCGGCGCCCAGCGACCGGCGGCCACTCCGGGTGGCCGCCTCGGCGATGTTGATACAGGCAGTGTGCGCCGGTCAGCCCACGCTGTAATTGCGCCCTTCGAGACAGACGGCTTCGGCGCGCAGATAGGCTTGGCGCTTGGCCATCGCATCGCTCTCCGCCGGATTCCCGCTCGTCGCGGGAGCGCTCTGCGGGGCGCCGGTCGCGCTCGGCGGGGGAGTGCCCGGAGCGCCGCGCGAAGCGACCTGGTCGGACGCCCATTTGCGGCACTCCGCCTTGTCGCGCGCCTGTTGTGCCGGCGACTGGCCAGCCTTCGGATAGGCAAATAGCTCCGAGCTTCCGGGCGCGGGGGGCGCGCCGTTCGGGCCCGCGGCTTCGGGCGGTGCGCCGTTCGGAGTGAAATCCGCCGGCGGCGTGACCTGCTCGTACTGGCCCGCGTCACCGTTCCAAACGTAGTAAGCGTCGTCGCCGTAGTAGTACGGCACGCCGTCCCACCAGAAGGTCTCGTAGTACCACGGGACGATCGGGAGGAAGAGGCCTAGGCCCCACCAGCCGGGGCCCCACCACCAACCACCCCAGCCCCAGCCGCCCCACCCGTAGCCTCGGCCGTAGTAGCCGCGTCCGTAGTACCCGCGTCCATAGGCTCCGCGGACACCGTGACCGCTGAAATGCCCCACGCCCCCTCGGGCGAAACCGCCTCCGTGGAAGCCCCCTCCGTGGAAGCCGCCTCCTCCATGAAATCCGCCTCCGGCACCACGAGCGAAGGCAGCTCCTCCGACGCCCAGAGCCAATCCGGCTATCAGCGCCGTGAGGAGGCGCCATCGTCGAGCCCAGCGCGGTGTGAGCATGTTGAGATCCTCCAAGGGATCACTTTAGCGCGAACGGCGGCGTCGTTCGACCACCCGTTCGAGCGGCGTCCATGCCGCAACCGATCGACAATAAGTTAGACACCGGCGCGGCCGCGCGAGTTCAACGAGCCGCGCTCGAGGGTTCGGCGGGAGCCCGGGGGCGGAGTGATCGTAATTAATTGATTCAGCATGATTATTCAGAGCGCCGCGAGCCCCGCCTTGGCGGCCGCCTCGTCCTGCGGGGGCGCGCCGCCGCTGCAGCCGATCGCGCCGATCACCCGGTGCTCGCGCACGATCGGCACGGCACCTTGCGCCGGCACCATCCGATTCTGCACGGAAGCGTTGAGGCTCGCGAAGAACGGAGAGGCGGCCATCCGCCCGAGGGCGCTGCTCGGCATTCCGAAGAGCGCGGAGCTCAGGGCCTTGCCCTCGGCGAGGGAGACCGTGAGAAAGCTCGCGTCGTCCATGCGCACGAGCGCAACGAGATCACCGCGGACGTCCAAGACCGCGCAGCTGAGCGAGACGCCCATTCTCCGCGCCTCGGCGACCGAGGCATCGAGCGCCTTCTGCGATTCGCTCAACGTCGGCCGTGGCACCGTCGCGGAACGCGGCGGCGGGGACATTGCAGGCCTGCCGCCTGAAGCGCGTGGCGTCTGCGCGAGCGAGCTGCCTGCTGCGAGCACGAGCGATGCCAGCGCCGCGCAAGCGAGGGGGACCGTAGTGAGCGTCTTCATGGTGTGCTCCCCGATTCGACAGTACCCGTGCGCGAATGGTAAACAATCTCGATGGACGAAGTCTTGTGGCGCCCCTCTCCCGAGCGCGTGAGCGGCGCGAATCTTACGCGCTTCCTGCAGTACGTGAATGCGCGCCGCGAGAAGACGCTGCGCGAGTACGAGGAGCTCTACGCCTGGTCCATCGAGCGGCCCGAGGAGTTCTGGAGCGATCTCGCGCGCTTCGCAGGCGTGCGGGCCGAGTGGGGCTTGGGGCCGGTCCTCGAGCATCCCGAGCGCATGCCCGGCGCCCGGTTCTTCCCGGACGCGCGGCTCAACTTCGCGCAGAATCTGCTGCGCCACTGCGACGAGCAGCCGGCGCTCATCTTCCGCAACGAGCGCGGCGCACGGCGGGCACTCTCCTATCGCGAGCTCGCCGAGGAGGTCGCGCGTGTCGCCGAGGGCCTGCGGGCGGCGGGCGTCGGAGCCGGCGATCGAGTGGCAGGCTTCGTACCGAATCTCCCGGAGGCGGTCATCGCCATGCTCGCAGCGGCGAGCGTGGGCGCCGTGTGGTCCTCGTGCTCGCCTGACTTCGGCGTGCGCGGCGTCCTCGACCGATTCGGGCAGATCGCGCCGAAAGTGCTCTTCACCGCCGACGGGTACTTCTACGCCGGCAAGACGCTCGACTCGCTCGGTCCCATGGGCGAGGCGCTCGAGCGGCTTGCAAGCGTCGAGCGGGTGGTCGTCATCCCGTATGCGAGCGGCGCGCCGCGGCTCGAGAGGCTCGGCGCCGCGGCGGCCCGCGCGGTCCGCTGGGATGCGTTTGGCTCGCGGGGCTCGCCGCGGCAGTTCGCCGCGATGCCGTTCAATCATCCGCTCTACATCCTGTACTCCTCCGGCACGACCGGCGCGCCGAAATGCATCGTGCACGGCGCGGGCGGCACGCTCCTGCAGCACCAGAAGGAGCATCTGCTCCACACGGACGTGAAGCGCGGCGAGCGGCTGTTCTACTTCACGACCTGCGGGTGGATGATGTGGAACTGGCTCGTGAGCGCGCTCGCGACGGGGGCGACGCTCGTCCTCTATGACGGCAGCCCCTTCCACCCGTTCCCGGGGGTGCTGTGGCGCATGGCGCAGGAGGAGGCCATCACGATCTTCGGGACGAGCGCGAAGTACCTCTCGGCGCTCGAGAAGAGCGGTTTCATCCCGGCGAGCGGCGCGAATCTCGCGGCGCTGAGAGCGGTGCTCTCCACCGGATCCCCGCTGCTGCCGGAGGGCTTCGACTACG
>JASHSR010000332.1 GCA_030038645.1 Gammaproteobacteria bacterium | reverse complement strand
CGTCGGCATGAGCGAGAACACGTACTGCCAGCGGCCGACGACTCGCGTGAGGCTCGGCCCCACCGCGAAGTCCTTGTCGATCAAATTCCCCGGGATGCCGTAGTCCGCCGTCGCCCCGAGCGCGAGCCGGTCCACGGCCGGATCGCCGACGGGGATGGTGTAGAGGGCCTGCAGCACCTGCAGGAGCTTCGAGGCCTCGAGCTGCACGCCGAAGCGGTCGCCGGCCGTGCCGATGCGCGTGCGGTCCCATTGCAGCGTGCCGCGCGGTCCGGTGTCGGTTCCATAGCCGCCGCTGAACGAGTACCGGTCGCGGCGGTTCGCCGTGGCGCGAATGACGATGGGCACGGTGTGGCGGACGTGGTCGGGCTGGCCCGGCTGCACCGCGACCGTCGAGAAGTATTCGCTGTCGTCGAGCGCGAACTGTGTCCGCAGCAGCTCGGATTGGTCGTACGGATCGCCCTCGCGGTAGCGCAGGTAGCGGCGGGCGAGGCGCTCCTTGATGACGCTCTGATCGATCGTCGTCGCGCCGAAGCGGTAGCGCACGCCCGTCGCCATCTCGAGGATGGCGCTCGCGCGCCGCTTCCGCGGGTCCACGATGAGCTCGCTGCGGAGCATGCGCGCATCGAAGTAGCCGTAGGTCGCAGCCGTGCCCTGGAGCGCGCTCTTCATCTGCTCGTACGCCGCATGGAGCAGCCGGTCGCCGGGGTGCAGCGTCGGATGCGCGAGAATGCGCTGGAACCGCGGGTCGTCGCGGCCGGGGCCGGTGACGCGCACGTCGACGCTCTCCATGATCACGGGCGGACCCGCGTCGATCTGGATGACGGCGTGCCAGCTGCCTTTCCCGAGCGGGGTGATCTCGGACTTCACGACGGGCTGGTAGTACCCGAAGGGCTCGAGCGCTTCCCGCACCTCCCGGTCGATCCGCGCGCCGAGGCGGTCCAGGGTGGCGGTGTCGACTGCACGGCTCTTGTACCGCGTGAGGCTCAGGTAGGCCGAGACGTTGTCGCGCAGCTCGCCGGTGACCCCCTGAATGTCGATGTCGATGCTGGCGATCGCGGACTGCGCCGCCCCGAGACACACTGCGATCAGCAGGGCGCGGCGGCATCGCAGCCCGCAGGGCCTCATGGGGCCGTCATCTCGGCGAGCGCGCGCAGCCGCACCTCGGTCTCTCCGCTCACCGCGCCTGCCGCATCGAAGCGGCGCTCGCGGACGAGGCCGGCGCCGCCGGGCTCGAGCAAGACGACGGTGGAGCAGCGAGTGCCGTACTGCGGGTGCAGCACGAAGGGCGAGGAGAGCACTCGCTCCCACTCGGGGGAGAGCCCGGTCTCGGGGAGGCTCTCGTGTGCCTCGGCCGGCGCACGATCCTCGAGCATCGCCATGAGCTCGCCAGGGTCGGGCGCGGAGGAGGCATCGAGCCAGGCGCGGAACGCCCGCCGCACGCGCGTGAGCTTGGGCCACGGGGTGTCGAGCAGATGGTTGCTGAGACCGTAGATGCCCGGCGGGAGGGCCCGGAAGAACGCGCTCGCGCGGTTCGATGCGTACCACAGCCCGCTCGCGTCCGCGAGGAGCAGATTGAAGCCGCAGTACTGCTGCGCGGCGGGCGCGAGCGCCTCGAGGAACTCGCGCGCGCCGGCCCGCCGCGACAGATAGTCGGGGATCAGACGCCCTCGGGAGGGCGCGCCCGCAGCGGGGCGCTGCAGGTCGCGGTAGTTCGTCACCACGCCGAAGCGGCGCGACGCATCGAGCGCGAGCCAAGTGCCGCCCGCTTGCAAGTCGCGGCCTGCAAGAATGCCCGGCGCCTCGCTCCACTCATGAAGCGGCGCGGCCGGGCGCTCGTGGAATTCGTCTCGATTCGCGGCGACGATCAGGCGGTAGCGGGGGTGCGCCTGCCAGGCGATGACGAGCAGGCACACGGGCTCAGGCGCGCAGTGCCGCGAGTGGCACGGAGGAGCGAGCGTCGAACCACGCGGCGATCAGCTGAAAGGAGATCGCGTGCGCGGGCGGCAGGATGGGCGTGCCGGAGGCGAGCTCCTCGCGCGAGAACCATCTCACGTCGTCGAGCTCGCCGCCCACGCGGATCGAGGCGCTCGGCTCGGCGATCGCATGAAACCCGAGCATCAATGAAGAGGGAAAGGGCCAGGGCTGCGAGGAGTGGTAGTCCACGTGCCTCACCCGCACGCCGGTCTCCTCGAGCACCTCGCGGACGACGGCGTCCTCGAGGCTCTCGCCCGGCTCGACGAACCCGGCGATCGTCGAGTACCGGCCGGCGGGCCAGGAGGGCTGACGCCCGAGCAGCGCGCGCTCCCCGTCGGTGACCAGGACGATGATCGCCGGGTCGATACGCGGAAAGATCTCCTGCGCACAGTCCGGATTGGAGCAGCGGATGACGTGGCCCGCGCGCTCGGGGCGGGTCGGCGACCCGCAACGCCCGCAGAAGCGGTGCCGCGCGCGCCAGATCGTGAGCGCGCGCGCGTAGGCGAGCAGCCCTGCCTCCTCGTGCGGCACGCGGCCCGAGAGCGGCCGCAGCTCCTCGAAGCTCGCTCCCGCCGGCAGCTCGCCGGCGGCCCGCTGGGGCTCCATGGGCGCGCCGAGATCGATCAGCACGCACCACGCGTCCCGGTACCAGCCGAGCAGCACCAGCATGCTCTCCGCCTGCGCCGCCTGCGTCGCGGTCCGCACGATCGGGTGATCGCCCGAGAGGAATGCGATGCGGGCCTCGTCCGGCGCGGTCGCCTGCGCTCCCCGCACGAGCTGAGCGGTGCCGCAGGAGAGCAGGTAGCGGGTGCGCGGGTCCGCAAGCGCGTCCGCGAGCCACGATGCGGCCTCGCGCACCTCGGACCGCCGGTCGATGTACGGGCCGGCGAAGAAATGGGGTGGATCGCGCTCGAGGTCCATGGGCGTGCGGCTCCCGTGGCGTCGCCGACGGTAGTTTATCAGCGAGGCTCGCGACCCGCGCTCGGCTTCTGCGGCGCTACTGGTAACTCATGGTGAAGGTGGCCTGCGCGTGAACGCTGCCCGCGGACAGCGTGGCCGATTCGGTGCCCGCGGGGTTGGTGTCGTCGCGGTAGTACTGCACCGTGAGTGGAACGCTGTCGACGCTGCCCGAGGCGCCCAGAAACCATTGATGAGTGGTGCCCGCCACAGCCGAATCGGGTCCGAAAGCGACCGGTCCGGCGCTGTTGAGGATTCTCAATTTGATGCCTTGCGCCGTCGAGCTCGGGGCAAGCGTGAGGAGCGAGGAGGTGTTGGTGGGCGTCGTGACGTCACTCAAGGTGATATACACATTGGCGCCCGGCGCGCAGCTCAAGCCGATGGGGAAGCTCGTATCCCCAGCCGTGCTTCCGACGGAGCCCAATGAGTCGAGCGATACCGTCGGCAGACTCACACTCACGCTCGGGGTCGTCACGGTGCACGTGATCGGCACGACGGCGCTGTTGCTGGCGCTGGTCGCGAGCGTGTTGGCGATTCCCGTGCTCCAGCTGCAGCCGCCCGTCGGGGTGAACGTGACGGTCACACTCGGCAGGCTCGAGAGCGCGTAGCCGGAGGCGACCTGACCCGCCACCACGAGGGTCGCCTGAATGCCGGGAAGCTCGCCATTGCCGGGCGCGCTGATCGTTCCCGAGGTATAGCCTCCGCCGGAGGAAGTGATCAGGGTCTGGCCCGAGCCGCTCACGACGTAGAAGCTGACTCCGATCCCGCTCACGCTCGTTTGATAGACGCCGCTTCCGGCCGAGATTTCCGTACCATTGACCGTGGCCGTCTCGATCAACGCACAGTTGACCTTGTTGGCGGTGGCCGTCGCCTGGGCCATGGCCACCTGGCTGCCCACCGCGGCGTCCCGGGGGATCGAGTAGGGTCCGGCGGGTGAGAAGGTCAGCGTCGTGGGCGAAAAGGTGATCGTCTGCGCGATGGCCGGAGTGCCGGCCAGCAGCAGCGCCAGCAGCAACAGCGGCGGCAGGCCGGTCGTGCCCGGCCCGAGCCGGAGCCGCCCGCGCGGTCCGAGCCGACATCCCAGCCGGAGCAGTGGGCGCCTTTGCAGGAGCCCGAGCACGCGCTCCAACCGATGTACGGCGCGATTCACGGTCACCGCTCTCCGGTGGCTCGCACCGGGATTGCGCCGCCGCTCGCGCCAGGCTTGGCTGGCGGCGCCGAACTGCCCTTGCAGGTCGCGTTGAGGCGCACGAAAGGACCCTCGCCCTTGTGCTTCGGGGGCAGCCGATACTTGAAGGTGCATTGCTGATCGGGCGCATCGCCCCAGCGGACGGTCAGCACGCCGGCCTCTGCAATGCCGTGCAGGTAGATGCGGCCATCCTGTCCGGCCAAACCCACTTCACTGTCGTCGGCATCGTCGACACTGGCGCCGAAGGGAACCGCGGAGCCATCGGCGAGATGCACGGTGGCGAGGACCGCGCGCCCGCCCACGGTCTGGAAGCGGATCATCACGACGGAGTTCAGGCGAGGCGCGACGAATTCGGTCGTGCTCTTGAACTGCACATCCGGAGAGACGATGTCGTCCGGATCGATGCTGACGCTGTTGAGCCGATAGGGCAGCAGGAACGGCAGCACCGCGTAGCCCGAGCGGTCGATGACGGTTCCGACGCTATTGGTCACGCGGGCGCCCTCGGCGCCCTTGGCCTCGACGACGCCGATGGTGTCGGTCATCTGATTGGCGAGCGTGACGCCCCCGGGATGAACCACTACGCCGCCGGTCGCTCCGAGCGACTGCTGGGAGTATCCGCTGCCCTTGCTCGCGCTGGCGGACACGCTGCTGTAGGCACTCGTGTACTGGCCGCTCGCCGTGAAGGAATCATCCCCGGAGGCCTCGCTGGCCGAGGCACTGTAGCTCAACTGGCTGTTCTCGCCCAAAGTGCCGGTGAGGGTCTCCTGTCCGCTGCGGGTGCTCACTCCGCCCGTCGTGTCCTGGATGAGGTTGGTCGTGAGCATGGGCGAGTGTGGAGAATGCCCGATGGGCAGCGAGAAGTTCACCAGCACGCGGTTATCGGGCTGGCCCGTGAGCTCATTTTGCTCGTGGGCGATCGAGGCGCTGTAGCTCAGCCCCATGCCCCAGAGCCGCAGCTGGTTGGTGTAGCCGGCCTGGAACTGCGTCGCCGTGCCCGGCACGTTCCAGTAAGTGAGCAGCGAGCCCGTGAGGTAGAAGTTGCCCCAGCCATGGCGAAGGGTCTGGTTGATGTTGACCTGCCACTCGCTGCGCGCGTGATCGAAGCTTCCGAGGCCGGCGCCCGAGAGCACCGCCTGCCGGGCCGTGAGTGCATCGGTGAAGGAATAGAACCCGCCGGAGGAGTAGCGGTACGTGGAGAGCGTGAGGTTGGTCTGAGAGTAGCCGACGAGCTTGCTGTAGCTCACTCGGACGCTCTGACCGCTGGAGGCGAGGGCCTCGGTGATTGCAGTTCTGGCCTCGGTCACATCGACCGCGGCGGCGCCCGCTACGGTGTTGACGGCGATCCCGAGCAGTGCGGCGCCGTAGTGCTCCGCGGCCACCGCGCCCGTATAAGCGGTAAGGAAGTCGTTAAAGCCGTGCTGCAACGTCGCCTGCGCGAAGCGCTCCTTCAGGGTGACGGAGGGCTGCTCGACTTCCCCGGCGACGACGGCGTAGCGCCATACTCCCGGCCGCAGGAGCTGCACCAGAGAGGCATACGGAACCGTGAAGCTCTCCTGTGTGCCGTCGGCCTCGTAGACCGTGACCAGCAGGTCCCCGCCGTAGCCGGTCGCATACAGGTCGTCGATCTCGAAGGCCCCCGGCGAGACGGTGGTCTCGAGGATGATGTTGCCGTGCTGGGTGATGACGACGCGCGCGTTGGTCCGTGCAATTCCGCGCACGACCGGCGCGTATTGAAGCTGCGAATCCGGCAGCATCTGATCATCGCTCGCCAAGGACACTCCCCGGAATCCGAAGCTGTCGAAGACGGCGCCGTCCGTGAAGCTGTCTCCCACGGTCAGGTCGCTGCGGATCGAGGGGATGTCGTGAGCGAGGTAGGTGGCGATGTTCTGATAGCTGGTGGGCCCGCCCGAGGTGGCTTCGACCGAGGATCGCTCGCGCAAGTGCCAGCTGTCGAGGTTGAGGCCCGCCGTCAGGTCGAGATGACCATCGGTCGTGCTCACATCCGAGGCCGTGGAGCGATACGCGTTCACGTTATAGCCCAACGTCGCCGACGGCACGCCCGCATCCCAGAGCTCCGGGCTCACATAGCCGCGGGGCCTGCGCAACAGCGCAGCCTGTGGAACGCTGATGTCGAGCCGCAGCTCGGACAGGTCGAACGACACCGCGGCGGCCGGAATCATCCCCTTCAGATCCGCGCAGCCTCCGGACTGAAGCTTCTTCAAGTCGGCACGCGCGGAGGTAGACAGGCGCTCGAAGTCGAGCCCGATCCGCGCGATGAGCGCTCGGTCGATGCACGGCAAGGCGATGTCGCTGCCCGGCTGGGCAATGAAGCGAACGGACACGCGGCCCACCCATTTCTGGTTGATCCTCAGGTCAACCAGGTATTCGCCGGGAAGCACCGGATTGCCGCGCGAGAAGCGCGAGACGTCGACCTGGGATCCGTCGTGCAGGAAGGCCGGGTTGAATTCCACCTGTGTCTCCGGGGCGTTCGCCGCCGAGGAGTGCGCCGGGGACAGCGTGACTAGCGCGGCCAGAATGCTGGGAGCGGACCGGCCCAACAGCTCCGGAAAGGTCCGCCGGCGAGCCTCGCGAATCGCCACGGAAGCATCACTGGGGTCACAGCGCCGGCGATGCAGAGGCCGTGCCGCTCACGTTGCCGCCGTAATCGTTGACGAACCAGTATTTGAGCGCAACGGCGCCGCTCGGCGCGCTGAGCGGGCTCGGCAGGTCGAAGCTGCGGCTGGCGAAGGGATCGACCATATCCGCCCTGGAGACGATCGGATGACCTGCGATCGTGGCGGCGATCTGGATCAGCGAGACATGGTACGGAGTCGGATTGCTCGCCTTGAATCCCACAAGCTTGCCGTCCTTCAGCAGCTGCGTCCACGTGAGGCGCGCCGGCGCATCTGCGGCGCTACCCCTGAGGTCTTCAGGACGGAAGAACACCTTCATGCGGTGCTTGAACGCGAGCTCCAGTTGATTGGGGCGATCGGGGTTGGCCGGGGCGCGCGGCGGTATGTCGAGCACGTTGAGCCAAAAGAGCGACTCACGGTCCTCGGGCAGCGGGTCGTGAGTGTAGATCAGCCGCAGGCTCTGGCTCTTGGTGGGATCGAGCCTGAACAGCGGCGGCGTCATGACGAAAGGAACTCTCGACTCCCCCGGCTTGGCATGCGGGTCCCCCGTGTCGAGCCAGGCCTGCACCAGCGCTGGCGTATCGCCGGGATTGCGGATGCGGATGGTCACTTCGCGCCGGGCCTGCGGATAGATCACCCGCGTGCCATCGACGACGATGCCCGCACCGGCGTCCGGTGCCGCGGTGAAGGGCGCTGAGGCGAGAAGAAGCGCCGCCAGAATGGCGGGAGTCGTGCGCAATCCAAACATGACTAGCCGTATCCCCTTTGTATTCTTGGAGCGAAGAGAGAGAGGGCGCGGCCGCCGCCGCGCCCTCCAGGAATCATTGGTAGACCAGAGAGTAAGTGACCGTAGTGCTGACGGCGCCCGCCGATGCCGTGGTGCCGGCGCCAGTGGCCGAGTATCCCGCATAGAACCACTGCGTACCGCCATCCGCCACGGTCAAGGACGTGGGCTGACCGGTGGGCGTACCGGGCTCGATTTGGGTGCCTACTACGCTGTTTGCCGAAGCGTTGTAGAGCTTCACCTCCACATTGCTTCCGCCTGTGGCGGTGTTGATGAGGCCACCGGTCGCCTGATCGACCGTCGACCCGGCTTCGAAGTAAATTGAGACCTCAGTCGGCGGATTGCCGTCAATGTCACCCTTCGTGGTGCAGCCACTCACCCCTATGCTGAAGAAGGTTCCGGCCGCGGTTGATCCCGCCGTCCCAAGAGCAGAAGCGTCCACGATCGGCAGCGTCACGGTCGCGCTGCCGCCGGCCGCGCCGTTGACAGTGAGACTGCAAGTGCTGCCCGTCACGGCGCCGGTAAAAGTGATCGTGCCGTCCGATGCCCGGCCGGCCAGCGGCAGCACCATGACGGTCGTGATGCCGGCGGCTATCGTCGCTCGCTTGATTGCTCGCTTGATCGAAGTGTTCATGCCGTCCTCCCAATGTGCGGCTAGCTTGGCGGTGTGACTCGCTGCCGCTGTATCGACTGACTCACGGTTTACTTAAGCACGGCTCGGTGTGGCCGGCAGATCTGTGAGTCAGGTCTCTATGTTCAATCGCCGGCGCTCGCTCCGACTCCGGCCTCGCGGTCCGCGAGGAGGCTCGCGCAGGAGAGGCAGCGCGCCTCCCTCAAAGCCATGCGCTCGCTGACGAGCAGTGCGCCGCAGCCGGCGCACGCGACGAGCCTGAGCTCATCGCCGCGCGTGAGGGCGCTGAACAGATAGATCATGTGCTCGAAGCTGATGCGCGCCGCGGGAACGAGCGTGCGGTACGCCTCGTAGGCCTGGCAGAGCGCGAGGCCCTGGGCGAAGCCGAAGCCGGGATGAGCGAGGCCGGCGCGCGGCGGACGCCTCGGCGGAAAGGCGCCGAGCAGCGAGCACAGGCTCGCGAGGAGCGCCGCCTCCTGTCTCACGCGCGGGGTGCGCGTGAAGAACGACGCCTGCTGCGGCGAGCGTCCGCGCGGGCGCGGTACGGCGGTGGCCCCTGGCCGGTCGAAGTAGCTCTTGTAGAGCTTGCGGATGCGATCGTCGGTGAGGCCGGTCCACGCCCGGATGGTGCGAGTGCGGGCCTCGTGGTGGATGAACCGCAGCGCAAGATCGAGCCGCAGCCGGTCGCGGCTGTAGCGGTCGTCGGAAATACGCATCAGACCCTCCCACGCCGCCTCGGCGGCTTGCCGCAAGTGGCCCTCCCTGGTCGCGCTTCCGGCCCGGGCTCCTGCCCGGGCGCTCACCGCCTCCCGGCGGCTCGCCGCAAGTGGCCGTCCCTGGCCGCGCTTCCGGCCCGGGCTTCCTGCCCGGGCGCTCACCGCCTCCCGGCGGCTCGCCCTTGCCATTTCTGGGCAAACTGCCCAAGAATTCCGCCCGAGCGATTTGCTATAAAACTATCAAACCTGCGCTTGCCGCGCACCGGGGCGCCGGCGACAAAACTCGTGCGAATGAGGAGGAATGCGATGTCCGACCCCCTGGCGATTGCGAGCCCGGCGGAATTCCGTGGCGCGCCGTGGTCCTGGCAGTCCTGGCTGCATGCCGAGGCGCTCGATGCCCTGGCCGAGCTCAACGAGCAGTGCCTCGAGCTGCTGTGCGAGCAGGCGGCCGCGTGCGGCGCTCGGTCCCGCCCGGTCGTGCTCGCGGGTCTCGAGGCGCTGTGGGCCGGACTCGAGACGGCGGCCCGCCGGCGAGGCGCGAGATGCCCGTTCCTGCTCGTGGATGCGGGCTTCACTCGAGCCTGCTGCCCGCCCTGGCTCAGGGCAGGAGGTGTGCGCGATCGGGACTGGTCGGGCGATCGAGAGTGGCTCCCGGCCTCCGCGGCGTTCTTCACCGTCCCGCGCACCATCCCCGTCACCCGCCTCGTGCTGACCTATGCCTGGCACCTGGTGCGCAGCGAGAGTGTGGCCGCGCGGCTGTTCCTGGGGATGTCGACTCGCTGCGCGGAGAGCGTCGCCGCGTGCACGCTGAGGCAGGTCATTCAGCTCGCGGAGAGCGAGCCTCACCTGCTGAGGCCGCGATGGACCGATCGGCCCGAGGTGTGGCGCGAGCTGCTGATCGCGGCGAGCGGCGGGGAGCCGTCCGCCCTGGAACGCTTCAGAATCCGTGGCTTGCAGCTGCTCGCCGCGGAGGCTCGGGGGAGGGAGGATACCGCCTGAATATGTGAAATGCTCCGCACTTCTGCCGGTTCGGGCGCCGGAGCGAGAGGAGTAACATCCTCAGAAGGCCGGCTGTCTCCGCACCGCGACGTCTGTCTCGCGAGCTAGCATTCCCGGTATAACTCGCATTCCGTCGCGCGGGCGACTCGAGCTGAACTCGCAACTGCAAAGAGGATACGAATCATGGCGCTTTGGAAAGAACCGGCCGCTCCGGCGATCCCCCCCTCTCCCTCCAAGGAGCCTGCGGCTCCAAGCGTCGCTGCCGTCACGCCGATGAGCCCGGACGTTGCGCGCGCCAGGCCCCGGGAGCGGGCCGAGGCGCGGGAGTCTCTCATCGCGGCCGACCTCACGATCGAGGGCAAGATCGAGGGCTCCGGCCATGTCCGCATCGCCGGCTCCTTCAAAGGTGACGTGCACGTCCAGGGCAACCTCACGATCGAGGCCGGCGCGCGGCTCACGGGCCAGGTCCGCGCCAATACGGTCACCGTCGGTGGCGAGCTGCACGGCAACATCGATGCCGCCTCGCGCGTGGAGCTGCTCGAGACGGGTCTCGTGGCCGGCGACGTGAAGGCCGCCTCGCTGACGGTCGCCGCCGGGTCGCGCATGCGCGGCCAAGTCGAGTTCGGCTGGGAAGAGAAGTCGTCGAAGTCCTTCGGAGGCAAGGTCGACCTCGCGGCTTCATGAGCACCGGACGCTTCGTGGCGACCGGAAGAACGCGCAGCTGCCCGCACTGCAAGGCCACGATCCTCGAGAGCGCGACCGTCTGTCCGGGCTGCCATCATCATCTGCGCTTCGACTCCGCGGCGGGCCAGCGCGGGCAGGCGGAAACGCCCCTGCGCGTTGACGGCATCCTTCGCCACTCGGCGGACGGCGGAGCATGGGAATATTCCATCGTGCTCAGGGTCCGCAATGGGCGGGGCGAGGAGATCTCCCGCCAGGTCGTCGGCGTCGGCGCGCTTCAGCCCTCGGAGGAGCGGACCTTCAGCCTCGCCGTCGAGGTATTCAAGCCCGCGGAAGTGAGCAAGCCCGAAGAGGCGAGTAAGCCTGTCGAGCCGCCGAGACGCGAGGCCGCGGCTGCGGCGCCTGCCGCCTCGCCGGCTACGGCGGCAGCCCAGTCCGGGATCCCGGCCGGGTCCGCGTCCTCGGGGCCGGCCACGGTGCCATCCCCAGCCGCCGTCGCTCCCGCGCCCGGAGCGCTGCGGCCGTCCGACCCTCGGGCCCCGACTCCCGGCCGCATGACGCCACCGGGATTCGGCCGGGGACCGGCGAGGCCTCAGCTGGGGCCGGCGCGCGGCACAACGCTCAACGATCCGCGGCTCACCGCGAGCGACCCGAGCCAGCAGCCCAAGCGCTCCTGAGCGGGAGGGCTCCCGATCGCGGCAGCCCTCCATTCGCGGTGACACGCATTCGGGCGCCCCATCGGGAAGCCGCGCGCGGTACACGCTTCGGGCGAAACGGGGTGGGCGAGGGGGGCGTGTGCTAACCTTGCGCGCCCCCCTACTGTCGACCTCTCATGCACGCGCTCTCGGTTCGCGGACTCACCAAGACTTACAGCAACGGCGTCCAAGCCCTGAAGGGCGTCGATCTCGACGTTGAGGAAGGCGACTTCTTCGCGCTGCTCGGCCCGAACGGGGCCGGCAAGACGACCCTGATCGGAATCACCACTTCGCTCGTCAACAAGACGAGCGGCAGCTTGAGCGTGTTCGGATACGACATCGACCGCCACATCGAGGCGGCAAAGTCTTGCATCGGCGTGGTGCCGCAGGAGCTGAACTTCAACCAGTTCGAGTCCCCGGAGACCATCGTCGTCAACCAAGCGGGCTTCTACGGGATCCCGCGCCACATCGCGCGCGTCCGCGCGGAGAAGTACTTGAAGCAGCTACAGCTCTGGGACAAGCGCGACAAGATGGCCCGCGCGCTCTCGGGGGGCATGAAGCGGCGGCTGATGATCGCCCGAGCGCTCATGCACGAGCCGCGGCTCCTCATCCTCGACGAGCCGACGGCCGGCGTGGACATCGAGGTGCGCCGCTCGATGTGGGAGTTTCTGCGGGAGATCAATTCGCGCGGCACGACGATCATCCTCACGACGCACTATCTCGAGGAGGCCGAGACACTCTGCCGCAACATCGCGATCATCGACGGAGGCCACATCGTCGAGCGCGACCAGATGAGCAGCCTGCTGCGCCGGCTCCACGTGGAGGTGTTCGTGCTCAACCTGCGCGATGCCCTCGCCGAGTCGCCGCAGCTCGCCGGCTATCCGACGAGGCTCGTGGACGGCCACACGCTCGAGGTGGAGGTCACGAAGGAGCAGACCCTCAACGACATTTTCATGCGCCTGTCCGCGCTCGGGATCGAGGTGCTGAGCATGCGTAACAAGGTCAACCGCCTGGAGGAGATCTTCATGCGGCTCGTCGAGAAGCGCCCCGGCGCATTGGAGGAGGGCTCGGCCGAGCGCGGCCGGCCGCCCGATTCCCGGCCGGGCCGTCCGACCGATCCCCGAACGCCCGGCTCCGAGGTGACGCCCCTGAGGCATCGCGGAGGCCGCCCGTGAACGACACGGTCGCGGGCGTCCCCGCTCCCCCGCGCATCAGCCTGGGGCTCGTTCACTGGATCGGCTTTCAGACCATCGTCATCCGCGAGTACGGACGGATCATCCGGATCTGGGGCCAGACGCTCGTGCCCTCCGCCGTGAACGCGACGCTCTACTTCGTGATCTTCGGCAGCCTCATCGGCCGGCGTGTAGGGCAGATGGGGGGCTTCACCTACCTGCAGTTCCTCGCGCCGGGACTGATCATGCAGGCGGTGATCCAAAACTCGTTCGCGAACGTCGTCTCCTCATTCTTCGGCGCCAAGTTCGGCAAACACGTGGAGGAGATGCTCGTCTCGCCGCTGCCCGATTGGCTCATCGTGCTCGGGTACGTCGCCGGCGGGCTGGTGCGCGGGCTGCTGGTCGGCCTCGTGGTCACGGCCATCGCGCTACTGTTCGCGCACCTGCACGTCGAGCACGTGATGGTCGTCGCCGCCGCGGTCACGCTCACCTCCGCGGTGTTCTCTCTCGGCGGCTTCATCAACGCGCTGGTCGCGAAGAACTTCGATCAGATCAACTGGTTTCCGACGTTCGTGCTCACGCCGCTCACCTACTTCGGCGGCGTCTTCTACTCGGTGCAGATCCTGCCCGAGTGGGCGAAGGCGGTGTCCTACGTGAACCCCATCCTCTACATGGTGAACGCGTTCCGCTTCGGATTCTTCGGCGTCTCGGACGTGGGCGTCGCCAGCGCGTTCGCGATCATGATCCTATCGGCGGCGGCGCTGTTCGTGTTGGCCGTCGTACTGATGCGCCGCGCGACCGGCATTCGCGAGTAGCGTTCGCAGGGGAGCGCTCTGTCGGGGAAGCGCTCGCGGGGTGACGCCCCTGTGGGGAAGCGCTCGTGGGTTGGGCTCGTGGGGAGTTGACAGAATCCGCGAAATTCCGGGCCCAACTCCTTCTCAACAAAAGGTTCACATCTCTGTCACGCTCCCGACTTGCTCGCAGGCGACCCTGCGAGTCATGAACGCGGGCGGCCTCAGCGCGCTTCTCGCTCGTATCGATACGGCGGAGTACGCCCTCTGCCGCCGTTTCAACTCGGGCGCGTCGTACTCGCCTTTGCGGCGCTTGCTCGTCGTTGCGAGCCGCGCGGGCGACGGCATTGCGTGGTACGTGCTGATCGTCGCGCTGCCCGCCGTCTACGGGCGGGCCGCCCTGCGGCCCGCGGCCGCGATGGCGCTCACCGGAATCGCAGGCCTCGCGCTCTACCGCTGGCTCAAACGAACCTTCGTGCGCGAGCGCCCGTTCATCACGCACTCGACGATCGATTGCGCAGCGGCGCCGCTCGATCGCTACAGCTTCCCCTCGGGCCACACGCTGCATGCCGTCTCGTTCACGTGGCAGGCGGTCGCGCACTTCGGGGCGCTCACGCCCGAGCTCGCGTGGATCCTGGTCCCGTTCGCCTGCCTCGTCGCCGCCTCGCGCGTGGTCCTGGGGTTGCACTATCTATCCGACGTGCTCGCCGGCGCCGTGCTCGGCGCGCTGCTGGCCCAGGTCGGCCTCGCGCTCTCGTAGCCCGATGGCCCCGCGCGCAGGCAACTCCCTGGCCGCGACTTGCGGCTCGACGGCCTGAGCCGCCTCACCCGGTGCGCGTCCTGCTCGTCTCGGACGTTTACTTCCCTCGAGTCAACGGCGTCTCGACCTCGATCGCAACGTTCAGGGCGGACCTCTCGGCCTGCGGCGTTGAGACGACGCTCGTCGCGCCGGAGTACGAGAGTGCCGGCGCGCCCGAGGAAGGCGTCATCCGCGTGCGCAGCGCCGGCGTGCCGGGCGATCCGGAGGATCGCCGCATGCTCTGGCGGCCGCTGCTGCGCGCGCTCGACGCCGCGGCGTGCCGGCCGCTCGATCTGGTCCACATCCAAACGCCGTTCCTCGCGCACTATGCCGGCGTGCGTCGTGCGCGAGCGTCGCGCGTGCCGTGCCTCGCGACGTATCACACGTTCTTCGAGGAGTATCTGCATCATTACGCACCGCTCCTGCCGCGAGTGGCGGGGCGGACGCTCGCCCGCTCGCTCACGCGGTCGCAATGCCGCCAGGTCGATGCGCTGATCGCGCCGTCGGAGCCGATGCGCGAAGTCCTCGAGCGGTACCGCGTTGCGGCTCCGATCCACGTCGTGCCGACGGGTCTGCCCGCGGACCGCTTCGTGCCCGGAGACGGCGCGCGCTTCAGAGCGCTGCTCGAGCTGCCGGCCGAGCGGCCGTTGCTCCTCTATGTCGGTCGCATCGCTCACGAGAAGAACATCGAGTTCCTGGTGCGCAGCTACGCGCGCGCGAGGGTCGATGTGCCGCAGGCCGTGCTGGTCATCGCCGGCGAGGGTCCGGCGGAGAGCGCCTTGCGGCGGCTCACCGGAGCGCTCGGGCTCGAGCGCGATGTGCGCTTCGTGGGATATCTCGATCGCGAGCGGACCCTGCGCGACTGCTATGCCGCCGCTCACGCCTTCGTGTTCGCCTCGCGCACCGAGACGCAGGGCCTCGTGCTGCTCGAGGCGATGGCCCAAGGCGCGCCGGTCGTCTCGACCGCCGTGCTCGGCACGCGCTCGATTCTGAAGCCCGAGTCGGGCGCGCTCATCGCGCCGGAGCGGGTCGAGGATTTCGCGGCGGCCGTCGTGCGCGTGCTATGCAGCGCGGAGCTCCGCCGCGAGATGGCGGCGCGGAGCCGAGCCTATGCCGAGTCCTGGTCGTCTCTAACGATGGCTCGCAGACTCGCGGACGTGTATCGCGCCTCGATGTCGGCGCCAGGCGACACCCAGTCTCGCGCAGCAGCGTGACCGCGGCCTCAAGAGCCGGCGCCCGCTTTGGGCTACACTCGGCAGTCAGGGCGGATTCGAGCGCAGAGCGGGCATGTCGGCGAAACGTGCGTTGGTGGTGGACGACTCGAAGTCGGCGCGGACGTTTCTCGCCCGCATGCTGGAGAAGTACGAGATCGACGTCGACAGCGCAGAGAGCGCCGAGCAAGCGATCGAGTATTTGACGCACCACCGGCCCGACGTGATCTTCATGGATCACCTGATGCCCGGCATGGACGGATTCCAGGCCGTGCGGACGATCAAGAACAACCCGCGCACGGCTACGATTCCCATCCTGATGTACACCTCGCAGGAGGGCGAGCTGTACGTCGGACAGGCCCGCGCTCTTGGCGCGGTCGGCGTCCTGCCGAAACAGATCAGGCCTGCCGACGTGTCGAAGGTGCTCTATCAGCTGCATCTCCTGCCCGACCGGCGAACCAGCGATCAGGGCGCGTTTCGCCCGATGACCACCGACCCCGACGACGAGTTCGACCTGACGGGGCCCGCCGCCAAGCCGTTGACCGACGTGGCGCTGCGCGAGCACTTGGCGGAGCTGCGGCGGGCGCTGGTCGCCACGCTCGACGGCCACGCGAACCGCATCAAAGCGGATCTGCAAGCGACGCTCGAGAGAGCCGTGGCTCGGCTCCCCGCGGCGGACGGGCTGCCGAGGCGCCGCATACTCTGGGGCTGGATCGTCGCCGCGATCGCGGGGATCGTCGCCATCGCGAGTCTCTCGGTCGCGAACAAGGAGTCGATTCAGCGCGGCGCCCTCGCCACGCAGGTCGCGCAGCTGAGCACGGCGCTCGCGGCTGCCACGGGCGCCGCCAACGGCTCGGGCTCGGCTTTCGCGCCGGCCGCGTCGTCCCTGGCGT
>JASHSR010000331.1 GCA_030038645.1 Gammaproteobacteria bacterium | reverse complement strand
CTGCAGGATCTCGCCGCGCACGTCGACCGTGATCTTGCGCGAGAGGTCGCCGTTTGCGATGGCGGTCGCCACCTCGGCGATGTTGCGAACCTGCCCGGTCAGATTGCTCGCCATGGAGTTGACGTTGTCGGTGAGGTCCTTCCAGGTGCCCGCAACGCCCGGCACGACCGCCTGGCCGCCTAATTTGCCCTCGGTCCCGACCTCGCGCGCGACGCGCGTCACCTCGGCCGCGAAGCCGTTCAGCTGATCGACCATGGTGTTGATCGTGTTCTTCAGCTCGAGGATCTCGCCTTTCACGTCCACCGTGATCTTGCGCGAGAGGTCGCCGCGGGCGACGGCGGTCGTGACCTCGGCGATGTTGCGGACTTGGCCCGTGAGGTTCGTCGCCATCGCGTTGACGGAGTCCGTCAAGTCCTTCCAGGTGCCCGCGACGCCGGGGACGACCGCCTGGCCGCCCAGCTTTCCTTCGGTCCCCACTTCCCGCGCGACGCGTGTGACCTCCGATGCGAACGAGCGCAGCTGATCGACCATCGTGTTGATGGCCTCTTTCAACTGCAGGATCTCCCCGCGCACGTCCACCGTGATCTTGCGCGAGAGGTCGCCGCTCGCGACGGCGATCGTGACTTCCGAGATGTTGCGGACCTGGCCGGTCAGGTTGTTCGCCATGTAGTTGACGTTGTCGGTGAGGTCCTTCCAGGTGCCGGCGAGCTCGGGCACCGCAGCCTGGCCGCCGAGCTTGCCCTCGGTGCCCACCTCGCGCGCGACGCGCGTCACCTCCGAGGTGAACGCGCTCATCTGCGCGATCATCGCGTTGACGACGGTGGCCGAGCGCAGGAACTCACCTTCGAGCGGGCGGCCGTCGACCTCGAGCGGCATGGCCTGGGAGAGATCCCCCTTCGCGAAGGCCGTGATCGCGCTCGTGACCTGAGCCGTGGGCCACAGTAGATCCTGGATGAGCGTGTTGACCGAGTTCTCCATCTCGCGCCACGCTCCGCCGTGCCGGCTGCTCGAGACGCGGTGCTGCGTCTTGCCTTCCTTGCCGACGACCTGTCCCACGCGCTTGAGCTCCTCGGCGAGCAGCTGATTCGAGGAGACGATCTCGTTGAAGGTGTCGGCGACCTTGCCGGCGAGGCCGACCTCGTCGCTCGGCAGGCGCACCGAGAAGTCGCCGTCGCGCACGGACTGCATGGCGCGGAGCAGCTCGCGCATGTCGAGCTTGCCGTGCTCCACCGCCTCGCCATCTCCGACCGGCGCCGTACGGCGGCGAGTCGCCTCTTGTGTTCGCATCAGGGGGGCTCCAGGGTCAATAGATTGCTGGGACGGCAGGCGAGGGCCAGGAACAGGGGGAGATCGGGCAGCGCCGAGCCGCGACCGGCGGACCGGCACGGCGGTGGCACCACGGCGCTCTCAGGCACGGGCAAAACAACCCCCTCGGCACGGCCTCGCAAAGGCGCGTACGCGTGCGACTGGAGTTCCCCCGGGTCAACCGTTCTGAGCGGCCGGGCCGCCTGGTCGCGCAACATAGCAGAAGGCCACGCCCGCGCAAGCTCCGTCGCGCCTTCGTCATGGTGCGATGCAATATACATGCCGGAGCGGACGCGCCGGCCGGGGCGTCCTCAGGATGCGAGCCCTTCGGCCGCGAGCTGCTCGGCCTGGTATTCGCGCTGCAGGGCGCCGATCAGCTCATCGAGCTTGCCGTCCATGATGTCGCCGAGCTTGTAGAGCGTGAGGTCGATGCGGTGGTCGGTGACCCGACCCTGGGGGAAGTTATACGTCCGGATGCGCTCGGAGCGGTCGCCGCTGCCGACCTGCAGCCGCCGCGATTGCGCCTGCTCGCTTTGCTGGCGCTCCTCCTCGGCAGCCTTGAGCCTGGCCTTGAGCAGCGCCATGGCGCGCGAGCGGTTCTTGTGCTGCGAGCGCTCATCCTGGCACTCGACGACGATGCCCGTCGGGAGGTGAGTGATGCGCACCGCCGAGTCGGTCTTGTTGACGTGCTGCCCGCCGGCACCGGAGGACCGGAACGTGTCGATCCGCAGCTCCGCGGGGTTGAGCTCGATCTCATCGACTTCCTCGAGCTCCGGGAGGATGGCGACCGTGCAGGCGGAGGTGTGAATGCGGCCCTGCGCCTCCGTCGCGGGCACGCGCTGCACGCGGTGCGTGCCGGACTCGAACTTCAGGCGCGAGAACGCACCCGCTCCAGCCACTCGCGTGATGATCTCCTTGTAGCCGCCGTGCTCGCCCGCGCTCTCGGTCAGGATTTCGACCGCGAGGCCTTGCGACTCGGCATAGCGTGTGTACATACGCAGCAGATCGCCCGCGAAGATCGCGGCCTCGTCCCCGCCCGTTCCAGCTCGGATCTCGAGGAAGACGCTCCGGTCGTCCCGCGGGTCCCGCGGGACGAGCAGCCGCTTGAGCTCATCCTCCGCCGCGGCGAGCGCGGCCCTGACGCGCGTGTCCTCCTCCTCGCCCAGAGCGCGTATCGAGGCGTCGGCGTCGGCGCGCAACTCCTGCGCCGCGGCGAGCTCGCTCTCGAGGCGGCGCAGGTCGCGATAGCGATCCGTGAGCGGTTGCAGGCGCGCGTACTCCTTGGAGAGGTCGCGAAACTGCTGCGAGCGGCCGGCCGTCTCGGGCGCGGCGAGCAACCGGCCGACCTCCTCGAAGCGGTCGGTGATCCTCTCCAGGCGCTGGCGAATGGATTCCTTCATGGGGCGCGGCATTCTCCGGGATCATGCACTGCCGCGAAAGAGGCTATAGTGCCCTCATGGCCTCTCTACGCATCGCAGCGGCGTGTGCCGCCGCCACTCTCGCGGGACTGTCGGCGGGCTGTTCCACCGCGCCGGCTCCGCGGCCGCATCCGCAACCCGCCCAGGACACGAATGCGCTCACCGTCATGGCGGAGGTCGCCTTGGAGAAGGGCGACTGCCGCACAGCCGCTCAGGACTACGCCGCGGCGGCGAGCCATGGGCCGGTGGACCTCGCCCGCCGTGCGAGCCAGGTTGCGATCGCCTGTCAGGATCTTCCGGCGGCGTGGCAATCCGCGCAGCGCTGGCGCTCTCTCGCGCCGCGCGACAACGAGGCGTCGCTCATCTACGGAACCGTCGCGCTCACGCTGTACCACGTGCCGCAGGCGCGCGACGCGCTCGCGCCGATGATCCGGGGCACGGACCCGAAGGCCGAGCGCGACGAGCTCTCGCTGATTCAATTGCTGAGCGATGATCCGGACATCGGGGCGACTTCGACGCTCGAGGCGCTCGGCAAGACCGTCGACTCGCACTCCTCCGCGGTGATTCTCACGGCGTTCGGCGCGCTCGCGCTCGAGGCTTACGACTTCAAGCTCGCGCAGCAGCGCGCGCAGGAGGTGCTCGCTCGCGATCCGCACTCGGGCAGCGCGCTGCGGCTGCTCGCGCGCGTGCAAGTCCTGCAAGGCGATGCGGCCGGCGCGATCGCCACCGCCAAGGAGGCCATGCGAATCGATCCGGACGGCAGCGCGTTCGAGCTCGCCGACGTGCTGACCGGGCTCGACCGGCTCGAGGAGGCGAGGCAGGAGCTCGAGCGGCTGCGCGGGGCAGGCGTCTCACCGCAAGAGATCGACGGGCGGCTCGCGCTGCTCGCCTACCAGAGCGGCGACATCGCCGATGCGCAGCGCCGCTTCACCGACCTCGTCGATCGAGGGGAGGCGGCCGAGTCCGCGCTGCTCTACCTGGGCGACATCGCGGCGCGATCGGGAGATCCGGATACGGCGCTCACGGATTACCGGCAGCTGAGCGAGACGCCGCTCGCGCTCACGGCGGGCACCCGCGCGGCCGGCATCCTGCTCGATCAGGGCAAGCGCAGCCAGGCGCTCGGCGTGTTCGACAGCTACGAGAGCGAGCACCCCGAGAACGCGGTGGATGTGGCGCTCGCCAAGGCGGATCTGTTCGCGGACCACGGCGACGCATCGGACGGGCTCGCGTTCATCACGGCGGCGCTGCAGCAGTTTCCGCAGCACCCGAGGCTCGAGTACGAGCGCGCCACGCTCCTCGAGCGCGCGGGGCGCGTGCGGGAGTCCGTGCAGGCCTTCGAGCAGCTGCTGCACGAGCGGCCCGGCGACCCGAATCTGATGAACGCCCTCGGCTACACGCTCGCCGACCACCGGATGCAGCTCTCGAGGGCCGAATCGCTGATCCGCCACGCGCTCGCCGCGACGCCCGACAATCCGGCCGTTCTCGACAGCCTCGGGTGGGTGCGGCTGCGGCGCGGCGATCCGCGGGCGGCGCTTCCGCTTCTCGAGCGAGCCTACAGGATCAGCCGCGACCCCGAGATCGCCGCGCACTGGGGCGAGGCGCTCTGGGTGAGCGGCGATAAGACCCAGGCGCGCAAGGTATGGGCCGATGCGCTTGCGCACAATCCCGACTCTCAGGCGCTGAAGGACACGGTGCATCGGCTGGTGCCGCCCGGGCGGAGCTGATGCGCGGCGCCGTTGCGGCGTCGTCTCGCGGCGGCCTCACCGTGCTCGCCATGGCGCTCGCCCGCATCGGGGCGCTCGCGCCCGCCCTCGTCGCGGCGCTCGGCCTCGCCATCCTCTCCGGTTGCGTGTCCGCTCCAGCCCGCAAGCCGGCGGCGCCCGCTCCCTGGCCGCAGCGCCGCGCACAGCTGCAGTCGCTCGATCCGTTCGAGCTCACGGGTCGCGTGGCCGTCGCCGCGGGGAGCGAGGGATTCACCGCTCATCTCGACTGGCAGCAGCAGGGGCCTCGCAGCACGGTGCAGCTCAACGGACCTCTCGGCGTCGGCGGAGTGCACGTCGTGGCGAACGGCGGAAGCCTCGATGTCGAGACCTCGCAGGGCAGGAGGCTCACGAGCGAGGAGGCGCGCGCGGAGCTCGCGCGCGAGCTCGGATTCGACGCGCCGCTCGGGAGCCTTCGGTACTGGGTGCTCGGCGTGCCGGACCCGGCTGGCCCGGCGGCTGAGACGCTCGGCGCCAACCAGCGGCTCGCCTCGCTGCAGCAGGACGGCTGGCAGATCGTCTATTCCGCCTACACGAGCGCGGGCGGCGACTGGTTGCCCCAGCGCATGGTCTTGCGCCGGGGCACCGTGCGCGTGCGGCTCGTCGTCGACCGCTGGCAGCCGTGACGCACTCGGGCCGTTATGCCGAGAGCGGCCGCTCGGGAGGACTCGATCGATATGCCCGCCCGCGATGAGACGCTGTGGCCCGCGCCCGCGAAGCTCAACTTATTCCTGCACGTGACCGGCCGGCGGCCCGACGGCTATCACGACCTGCAGACGCTGTTCCAGCTGATCGATCTCGCGGACACCGTCGGGATTACCCTGCGGGAGGACGGCGTGATCGAGCGCGCCGGCGGGCCGCGGGGAGTCGCACCCGAGGCGGATCTGGCCGTGCGCGCAGCGCGTGCTCTGCAGACCGCCACCGGGACGCGGCTCGGGGCGTCGCTCCGGGTCGTCAAGCGCATTCCGATGGGAGGGGGCCTCGGTGGCGGTAGCTCCGACGCCGCGACCACGCTGCTCGCGCTCAATCGGTTGTGGGGCTGCGGGCTCTCCCTCGAGCGCCTGGCCGAGCTCGGCCTCGCCCTGGGCTCCGACGTGCCGGTCTTCGTGCGCGGCGCCTCGGCCTGGGCGTCCGGCCGCGGAGAGGAGCTCAGCCCCGTCGAGCTGCCCGAGCGCTGGTACCTGGTGGTGCATCCGGGGGTGGCCGTCTCGACCGCCGAGGTGTTCCAGGCGCCTGAATTGACACGAAATACCCCCCTCATCACAATACGCGCCTTTTTGGAGTCCGGCGGCCGTAACGACTGTGAGCCGGTCGTGCGGAAGCTGTTTCCGGAAGTGGGCGAGGCACTCGACTGGCTCGCGCGGCTCGCGCCGTCTCGGCTCACCGGGACCGGGTCCTGCATCTTCGCCAGCTTTGCGAGTGCGATCGAGGCCGAGCGTCACGCCGCGCGCGTGCCGGACCGCTGGCGGAGCTTCGTCGCTCGCGGCTTGAGCGTCTCGCCGCTGCGCGAGCGGCTCGCGGCAGGTGGCGCAGCGGGGTAAGTTGATGCGGGGGCGTGTCGAGTGTTGGGGTGTCGCCAAGTGGTAAGGCAGCGGGTTTTGGTCCCGCCATACGAAGGTTCGAATCCTTCCACCCCAGCCATGAGGAGCGCGGCCATGAGAGCGGTGCGGCCGTGAGGGCGGCGCGGCGATGAGAGCGGCCCGATGAGCAACGGCGACAACATTGCGCTGTTCGCGGGCAATGCGAACCCGCAGCTCGCGCAGGAGATCGCGCGGCACCTCACGATGCCGCTCGGCCGCTCCTTTGCCGGACGCTTCAGCGACGGCGAGGTGAACGTCGAGCTGATGGAGAACGTCCGCGGCCGCGACGTGTTCATCATCCAGCCGACCTGCCCTCCGGTGAACGACAACCTGATGGAGCTGCTGGTGATGGTCGATGCCTGCCGGCGGGCGTCCGCGGCGCGCATCACGGCGGTGGTGCCGTACTACGGCTACGCGCGCCAGGACCGCCGGCCGCGCGCGACGCGCTCGGCCATCACGGCGAAGCTCGTCGCGAACATGATCTCGAGCGCCGGAGTCGATCGCTTGCTCGCGGTCGACCTGCACGCGGATCAGATTCCGGGCTTCTTCGACATCCCGGTGGACAACGTGTATGCCTCGCCGGTGCTGCTCGGAGACGTATGGAGGCAGGGCTACCAAAACATGATCGTCGTGTCGCCGGACGTGGGCGGCGTCGCGCGCGCCCGGGCTCTTGCGAAGCGCCTCGACGATGCCGAGCTCGCGATCATCGACAAGCGCCGGCCGCGGCCGAACGAGTCGAAAGTGATGAACATCATCGGCGAGGTCGCCGGGAAGACCTGCGTGCTCGTCGACGACATGGTGGATACCGCGGGGACGCTGTGCCAGGCGGCGCAGGCGCTGAAGGACGAGGGCGCCGTGAAAGTCGTCGCCTACATCACGCACGCGCTGCTGTCGGGAGATGCTCTCGAGCGCATCGCGAGCTCCGCGCTCGATGAGCTCGTCGTCACGGACACGATTCCGCTGTCCGCCGACGGGAGCCGGTGCGGGCGCATCCGCCAGCTGTCCGTCGCGGCGCTGCTCGCGGAGACGATCCGCCGCATCCGCGACGAGGAGTCGGTGAGCTCGCTGTACGTCGATTGATGAGCTTCTTAGCTTACATGTACGGGGTCGCCGTCTGCGGCGACCCCGAGGAATACTGGGCGTAGGCCCATAACGAGGCCGAAGCCCATGACAAGGCCGTAGGCCATGAGGACAGTCAACATGCGTGTCTCATTCGTGTTCGGCGCGGATCGCCGCGAGAAGCAAGGCAAGGGTGCGAGCCGCCGCCTGCGTCACAGCGGGAAGGTCCCCGCCATTCTCTACGGGGGCGGCGAGCCGCCGCAGCCGCTCGTCCTCGACCAGCAGAACCTGCTCACGATGATCGGCAACGAGAAGTTCTACTCGTCGATCGTGCAGATCAAGATCGAGGACCAGGCCCAGGAGGCGATCGTCAAGGACGTGCAGATGCATCCGGCGCGCAACGTCGTGGTGCACGTCGACCTGCAGCGCGTGGTGGAGAGCGAGAGGATCCGCATCCGCCTGCCGATCCACTTCCGCAACGAGGCCGTCTCGCCGGGCGTCAAGACGCAGGGAGGCCTGGTGTCTCACATGGAGACGGACGTGGAGGTGACGTGTCTGCCGAAGGATCTGCCCGAGTACCTGGAGATCGATCTCTCCGAGATGAATCTCAACGACACGAAGTTTCTCGCGGACATTCCGCTGCCCCAGGGTGTCGTCATCACGGACTT
>JASHSR010000330.1 GCA_030038645.1 Gammaproteobacteria bacterium | reverse complement strand
TGGGGCTTCGTACGCTCAAACTTTTCTTTGCTCATGGATTCTCATGGGCTTTCGCCCAAGTTCCCGAAAAAATCCGACCTCGTTCCCCGTCCGTCCGCTCGGTCCCGCTGCGCCCGCTCCGCACTGCTCCGATTGCCGCCAAGACCGCCCCAGCGCCTCCCAAGTCCGCTGGAGCCCACGACCGGGATTGAACCGGTGACCTCGTCCTTACCAAGGACGTGCTCTACCGACTGAGCTACGTGGGCACACTCGCTGGAGCGGGTGATGGGAATCGAACCCACGTCATCAGCTTGGAAGGCTGAGGTTCTACCATTGAACTACACCCGCCGATGGCGTCCACTCTGGGCTCTGCGCCCATTCGCACACGTCTGCCGCAGGCTCTCAAGGGCTCAAGACCGATCACGAAGCTCGAGCGGCGCAGGCACCGAGAGCGGCGCCGCTCGAGTTTCGAGGGTCCGCCCGTCCCACCCGCTCCGGTGGTGGAGGGGGTAGGATTCGAACCTACGAAGGCAGAGCCGGCAGATTTACAGTCTGCTCCCGTTGACCGCTTGGGTACCCCTCCCGCGAAAACGAGCCGCGTATTTTGATTTCCGCCGAGGGGGGTGTCAATGCGGCCGGCGCAGGGTCTCATCCCAGCGAGCGCGGACGTCCGGTAGCCCCAGAGGCCGCAGCCGGCGTCTCGGCAAGCTGCGCGAGCTCGGCGGCTCCCGCGCGTCGCCACGAGCCGGGGCGTGAGCGCCTCGGAAGCTCGAAGGGACCGTAACGAACGCGCACGAGCCGGCTCACCTCGCAGCCGACGGCGGCCCACAGCCGCCTCACCTCGCGGTTGCGCCCCTCCCTGAGGACGACGCGATACCAGCTGTGACCGCGGGCCGCCTCCTCGCCGCTCCCACCCCGCGCCCGTCCAACGCCAGTGCGCGCCGCCCTGTTGCCGTCGACGTGCGCCCCGCCGTCCCTGACGCTTAGCCCTCCGCCGCTGGCGCGCGCCTGTAGAGCGCCATCGCCGCCCTCTTCCTGCCCGCCGCGAACCCGGACGATGCGGTCGAAGCGCGCGGGACCGTCGTCGAGCTCGACACCCCGGCTCAGAGCGCGGATCGCCCGGTCGCCCGGGGCGCCGCGGAGGCGGACCAGGTACTCGCGCTCGACCTCGGCCGACGGGTGCATGAGCCGGTGGGCGAGCTCTCCGTCCGTGGTGAAGAGCAGCAAGCCCGAGGTGCTCACATCGAGCCGTCCGACGACGATCCAGCGCCCGCGGCGAGGCGGCGGCAAGCGGTCGAACACGGTCGCCCGGCCCTGGGGATCGCTGCGCGTGGTCACTTCGCCGACCGGCTTGTGGTAGATCAGGAGCTCGGACGTCGCGGCCGGCGCCGCCTCGAGCCGCAGCCTCCGGCCGTCGAGCCGCACATCGTCGGCCGGCGCCGCCCGATCGCCGAGCTGCGCTCGGCGTCCCCCGATGGTCACGCGGCCTTCGCGAATCCACTCCTCGATCATGCGTCGCGAGCCGATGCCGGCGGCGGCGAGCAGCTTCTGCAGCCTGATCGAGGTCGTATCATAACGGCCAGGTCTCACCTCATGTCCCGGCATTCTTTGTCCCCGTGCGGACGATCTGATTAATAGAGGCGATGATGGCCATGATACGGGAGCGCGCCGCAGACGCGCGCCGCTATGCGGCGTTGCCCGACCCCTTTCCGATGTGGCGAGGCGGCATCTTGCACGGCGCGCGCATCGCCTACGAGACCTGGGGTGCGCTTTCCGCCGGCCGCGACAACGTCGTTCTGCTCTTCACCGGCCTCTCGCCGTCCGCCCACGCCGCCTCCTCGAAATCCGATCCGAGTGACGGCTGGTGGGAGGGCATGATCGGCTCCGGCTGCGCCATCGACACCGCGCGCTACCACGTCGTGTGCATCAACTCGCTCGGCAGCTGCTTCGGCTCGACGGGCCCCGCCTCGATCGACCCGGCGACCGGCGCTCCCTATCGAGTGAGCTTTCCGGACCTCTCGGTCGAGGATCTCGCCCGCGCGGGATTCGAGGTCCTGCGGTCGCTCGGTATCGAGCGCGCCCACACCATCATCGGCCCCTCCCTCGGGGGCATGGTGGTGCTCGCGTTCCTCGCCCAGTTTCCCGGCGCGGCGCGCAATGCCGTCAGCATCTCCGGCACCGCGGCCGCCTCGCCGTTCGCGATCGCCCTGCGATCCATTCAGCGCGAGGCAATCCTGCGCGATCCGGACTGGCGCGGCGGGAGCTACACGGACGAGCGCCCTCCGGCGACGGGCATGCGCATCGCGCGCAAGCTCGGGATGATGACGTACCGATCGGCGGCGGAGTGGCGCGAGCGCTTCGGCCGCCAGCCGGCGGCTCCCGAGCAGCGCGGCCGGGATCCCTTCGGCGCGGAGTTCGCGATCCAGAGCTATCTCGAGACGCACGCGCAGCGCTTCGTCCGGGCGTTCGATCCCAACTGCTACCTCTACATCTCACGCGCGATGGATCGGTTCGATCTCGCGGCGCACGGCGAGTCGATCGAGTGCGTATTCCTCCGCTCGCGCGTGGAGCGCGCGCTCGTGATCGGCGTCGAGTCCGATCTGCTCTTTCCCATCGATGAGCAGCGCGCGCTGTCCGAGGCGCTGAGGAAGGCGGGAGCGGATACGACGTTTGCGCCGCTCGACTGCCTCGAGGGCCATGACTCCTTTTTGATCGACCTGGAGCGCTTCGGCCGCGAGATCTCCCGCTTTCTCGCCTAGCGGTTCCCTCTTCCGGCATCCTTCCGGCGCGCAGGTCCGCCATTCGTACCGGGTTGCCTCCGGTGACCCCCGGGGGCAATTGGCCGCAGACCATGAAAACTCGGGCGAAACCCACGATAAGTTCAGTCGGTGGCGCACGCCGCATCCGGCAAAGGCATAATTGAGGCAGGTCGATCCGGTACCCGCGAAGAACAGAACCGACGAGGCAACCGACTTGGAACGCCGTCTGCACACTCGGCATCGCGCCAGGACCACGGTCTACATCACCACGCCCGGTGGCAAGAAAAAGCTCTGCAAGGCGGTCAATCTGAGCGCGACCGGCGTGTTCATCGAGACCACCAATCTCGGGCTGCGCAAAGGCCAGCATGTCGAGCTCGCCTTCGCCATCAATCTCGGCGCCATCACGAAGCTTCACCGCCGAACGGCCGTGGTCGCTCACGTCTCGCGCGGCGGCACCGGGCTGATGATGGAGGCCTACAGCGCAGCCGCGCGCTCCGGCTGATTCTGATTTGAGTTATTCCGCGGATTCCATGGCCGCATTGTCTTATTAGCGGATCAATCTAAGCCTATAGCTGCGGCAGCGGAACCGCCGGAATTCGCCTACCATCGCCACCCTCCTCTCGGGAGGCTGCAGCATGACCGCGACTCGATACCGCAGTGCCGCATGGGCGCTGCTCTGCCTTCTCGCCCTCCCGGCCGGGGCGCCCGAGGCGCAAGGCACGCACCCGCCGTCCGCCGCCGTCGCGACCGCTCCCGCGGATACCGCGCACTGCGTCGATGCCGACACCCTGGATTTGCGCCGGATACTGCCGCCTCCGCCGCCTGCCGGCTCCCGGGAGGAGCGCGCCGAGCTCGACGCGCTGCTGCGCATCCAGGCCCATCGAACCTCGCAGCAGGCGGAGCGCGCCCGCGAAGATGCCAAGCTCAACGTCCTCGGTTTCGCGGCCGCCCTGGGACACCCGAGCGGACTCACGGCGGCGAGCCTGCCGCTCACCGTCGCGCTGTTTCAGCACCTCGCCATCGACGAGTTCGCGATCCTGGGTCCCGCGAAGCGCGAGTTCGCGCGGCCTCGCCCCTTCACCATCGAGCCGCGGCTCCATCCCGTCACGGCCCGTCCTCACTCCCTGTCCTATCCGAGCGGCCATGCGACGTGGGCTTACACGACGGCGCTCGTGCTCGCGGACATGGTGCCGGAGCGGCGCAGGCAGCTGCTTGCGCGCGCGGGCGAGTACGCGTACGACCGCAACGTCGCCGGCGTGCACTATCCGAGCGACGTGGACGCCGGCCGGCTCGCGGGCACCGCGCTCGCCGTGATGCTGTTCAGCTGCCGGCCGTTCGAGAAAGAGGAAGCCGCCGCCCGCGTGGAGCTTCGAAATGCGCTCGGCCTGCGCTGACCGGGGAACGGCACCCGCGAAGCAGGCGTTTACTTCCCGGCTATGGAAGCGGAGAGCGACATGGTGGACAAGGACCGCATCAAAGGCGTCGCGAAGCAGAAGTCCGGCGAGCTGAAGAAGGGCATCGGCAAGCTGACCGGCGACGAGAAGCTGAAGAGCGAAGGCCGGAGCGAAGAGGCTCGCGGGAAGGTGCAAAACACCGTGGGCGGCGTGAAAGATACGCTGCGCGAAGACAGGCGCGAGCGTCGCTGAGCGCCGCGCTCCGGGCCTCGGCCGTTGCGGGAGCCGAGCTCCGGCAATGGGTCGTGGACCGCGGCACCTCAGGACTCCCCGTGCGGCTCGAGCCCGCATTGCCACTCGAGCCGCCGCACGAGCTGCCGCGCGCCGGCGGGGCCGCCTTTGCGCGTGAGCGCGTCGGCGGCGCTCACGCCTGAGCGCGCCAGCTCGCGCACGAAACCCACGACCGAATTCCAGCGGCCGATCGCCTCCCGCTCGGTCTTCATCCTCGGACCGCATGCGCCGCAGCTGCAGCGCACCTGCAGGCGCCAGCGGCCCGCAAGCCGCGGACACGTCGCGCACAGCGGGCAGATTTCCATGGCGATCGGAGACATGCTCCCTCCTGACGGCGTGGCCGCGTTTGAGCGGAGAAGAGCGTTAACTTATTCCTTGTGCGGCGGGAATTCTGTGAGGCAGTGCGCGCTTGCCGAGCGCGCGGGGCGCCTTTCAAATTTGCACGGCTGAGCTCAAGAGCCGCGCCTGCGCTTCACTCCTCGCTCTCTCCGATCTGCGACTGGCAGTAATTCTCGAGCCCGATGCGCTTCACGAGGTCGAGTTGGATCTCGAGAAAGTCGATGTGCTCCTCTTCAGACTCCATGATCGAGCTGAACAGCTCGCGCGAGACGTAATCGGCCGCCGATTCGCTGTCGGCCACCGCGGTCTTGAGCATCGCGCGCGCCGCGAGCTCGAGCTTCAGATCGCACTTCAGGCACTCCTCGACGTTCTCTCCGATGAGAAGCTTGCCGAGGTCCTGCAGATTCGGCAGTCCGTCGAGGAACAGAATGCGCTCGATGAGTCGGTCCGCGTGCTTCATCTCATCCATGGACTCCTGCTTCTCGCTCTTCTCGAGGCGCTCGAGACCCCAGTTGCCGAACATGCGCGCATGCAGGAAGTACTGGTTGATGGCCGTAAGCTCGTTCTTCA
>JASHSR010000329.1 GCA_030038645.1 Gammaproteobacteria bacterium | reverse complement strand
CAACGCCGGCATGGTCGCCGCAACGGGGGCCCGCGTTCTCGCCCACGCCGATGCCGCGGCGCGGATCGGCGGCGTCAGCGTCGGACTGCGGAAGGGAGATGTCGTCCGCGTCGGACGGACCGTGGAGCTCGAGTGCCTGGATACCCCCGGCCACACGCTCGCGCATATCTGCCTGTACGCCCACACGGCCGAGCCGGCGCTGTTCTCCGGCGACACACTGTTCAATGCCGGCGCGGGCAACTGCCACACCAGCGGGCGGCCGGACCTTCTCTACGAGACCTTCGTGAGCCAGCTCGCGAGGCTTCCGGACTCGACGCGCCTGTATCCCGGCCACGAGTACCTGTCCCGCAACCTCGAGTTCACGCTCGACCGAGAGCCGGACAACGATGAGGCCGCCGCGCTCCTCGCGCGCTGCCGCGATCGGGATCCGGCCTCCGCGGTCGTGACAACGCTCGCAGAGGAGAAGCGCATCAACACCTTCTTCCGCCTCCAGAGCCCCACCGTGATCGCCCGCCTGCGGGAGGCGTTCCCGGAGATCGGGGAGCGCCCGGACGCAAAGACGGTGTTCCTGAAGCTGCGCGAGCTCAGAAACCGCTGGTGACGGCCGGTGTGGGCCGGCGCCCCCACGCGTCGGCCGACTCCGCGTTGCTCGGCTCGACCATCGCGGTGACGGCCGGTGTGAGGGCCGGCGCCCCCACGCGGGCAGGGCGGTGCCGGACCTCGCGGATCGCATGCTATATTGCAAGCACAGCAGTCGATCGCCGCGAGACACGAGTAGAACAGGGAGGCGACCATGACATTGAGGGAGCTGCGCTATTTGGTGGCGCTCGCCGACCGGGCGCACTTCGGACGGGCGGCGGAGGACTGCCACATCTCCCAGCCGACGCTCAGCACCCAGATCCGCAAGCTCGAGGAATATCTCGGCGCGACGCTGATCGAGCGCAACGTCAAGTCCATCTCGCTCACGCCGATCGGCCAAGCCGTCGTACAGCAGGCCCGGCAGATCCTCGCGCAGGTTGACGAGCTGCTCGCCACGGCGCGCGTGCCGCGCGGGCCTCTCACGGGGCCGCTCAATCTCGGCATCATCCCGACGCTCGCGCCGTACTTCCTGCCCTGGTTCATCCCGCTCACCAAGAACCGCTACCCGCGGCTGCAGCTGGTCGTGCACGAGGACTTGACGGAGCACCTGCTCGAGCAGCTGCGCAGCTATCAGATCGATGCGGCGCTGCTCGCCTTGCCCCTCGAGGAGGAGGACCTCGAGCAGCAGCCGCTGCTCGACGAGCCGTTCTGGTTCGCCTGTCCGGCGCACCACCGGCTCGCCGGCGCCGCAGCGGTCACCGAGGCCGACCTGCGCGACGAGCCCCTGCTGCTGCTCGCCGACGGGCATTGCCTGCGGGGTCAAGCGCTGGCGGCCTGCGGGCGCAAGCTCGAAGGCGAGGAGGGCCTCGACGATTTCCGCGCAGCGAGCCTCGAGACGATCTGCCAGCTCGTCGCCGCGGGGTTCGGCTGCACGCTCCTGCCGGCCCTCGCGACGCGGCCCCTCGCGGGGCAGCTGCCCTTCGTCACGCGGCCGGTGCACTCGCGCAACGCCAGCCGGCGCATCGGGCTCGTGTGGCGGCGCGGCTACCCCAAGGCGGACGAGCTCACCTACCTTGCTCGCCTGGTGCGGGAGAATCCACCGGAGGGAACGCGCGCCGTACGGCCGGAGCGCGCCGCGCTTCGAGCGTCGCACGCCTGAGCTCGCGGCATCCCGCGCGGCGCCGCCGCGCGCCCGCCGCGCCCCATGCGCGGGTCAGCGCTTGCCGTAGTCGAGCGGCACGCCTTTGCGCTGCGCGATGATGTAGGCCTCGAGGGCGCGCATCTTCGGATCGTCCGGCGCCAGCACCTTGCCGCGGACCGGGTGCTCGATGCACCAGTTGATCATGTCGCGCAGCAGCGCGACGCGCCCGAGCTGCGGCTGGAACTTCGGATACGTCTCCGGATGAGTGTTGGCCGCGTTCGGGTGACACATGTCGCAGGAGACCCCGATCTCGCTGCCGAGCGCATCCGCGCTATGGAATACGGTCGACCCGTACACCGCGAATTTGTACGTCTCATGGTCCCACATCTTCACCTGCTGCGCGGTCGCCGCGCCGTAAGTGGAGAACTGGCCGTTGCCGATCAGCTTCGAGTTGTCGTCCGGCGGGATGACGGTATGCGCATCGAGCTCCTCGGCGATCCAGTCGTTGCCCGGATGCTTGGCGTACCACTGCGCCATCAGCGCATCGGAGATCTTCTGGCCCTCCGCCCGCGTCTTCGGCGCATCGTTCGACACCCGGACGGTCGTCTGGTTGTCGCACAGCTTGACGACCTTGGTGCCGCTCGCGGAGGGCGGCGAGGCCGATTGCGCGTTGACCATCGCGGCTGCGGCGGCCGCCAGCGCCAGGACGGGTAAGGTCATGCTCCTCATCGCGTTTCTCCTCGACGGCTCTCGTCAATAGCTCGCCATCAGCGGCGCCTGCGGCACGTCCCGCTTGCCCCAGCTCGACAGATAGCTCGCCTTCACCTCGATCGGATTGCGGTTCCACAGGTTGTAGAGCTTGTCCACGAGGCCGTCCGGATGCACGTTCACGGTGCCGTCGCCGAGCCCGTCGTTCGAGTCGAAGGGATTGGGCCGGCTCATCTGCACGGTGAGCGCGGGCAGGCCTTCCGGCGCATAGGGCCACGGCCACGCCGTGGAGAGAAAGCCGTGGAAGTCGATGTTCCCGATGCGGTTGGTCAGCACCTGATGCGTGTGACCGTGCAGCACCGTGACGTGATCGAAGCGCTTGAGGATCGCCTGGACCTCCTCCGCGTCGTCCGTCCAGAAATTCCACGGCCGATACAGCTTGTAGAGCGGGGAGTGCGAGAACACGATGAGCGGCGTGGAGGAGGGGACCTTCTCGAGATCCTTCTTGAGCCACTCGCGCTGCGGCGCGCCCACCTCGAAGCGGCCCTGGATCTTGTCGTCGAGGCCCGCCACCGTCTGCATCCGCTCCGCCGGAGTCATGCCGCGCGCGGTCCAGAAGTCCTTCTCGTGCACGCTCATCAGCACGACGCAGTGCACGCCCTTGTGATCGAAGCTGTAATGATCGGGGCCGAAGCGCTCCCGCCAGTAGTCCCCGAGGTCGTAGAACCAGTCGTGCTCGCCCACCATCATGCGCAAGGGGGCTTTCACCGCCTTTAGGATCTCGCCGCCGAGATCGAGCTGCTCCTTGCGGCCGAGCTGGGCGAGGTCGCCGCCGTAGAACACGAAGTCCGGCTGCGGGTCGAGATGGTTCACGTCGTCGACCGCACGCAGAAGCTGGCGCACGAAGCGGTCGTTCTCCTGCTTGAGGTACAGGTGCGAGTCCGAGATGTACGCGAACGTCCACGCCGGCCGGCTCTCGGCGCCGTAGGCGACGTTGACCGGCAGGAAGCTGTGGAACGGGTACTGCACGCCCGCCGCGGCAGCCGCGCCGGCGGCGCCGGTCGCGACCTTCAGGAACGAGCGGCGGTCGAGATTCGCGAGCCCGCG
>JASHSR010000328.1 GCA_030038645.1 Gammaproteobacteria bacterium | reverse complement strand
CCGCGCACGCTCGGCGCGCGGATGACGGGTGCGCTGCCCGCGGCCCGCGGGCGACTCGATGTCGATGAAGGCTCTCATACCGTTCCTCCCAGTTTGGCTTCCGTCAGCGCCATGAAGGCCGAGGCGAGGGTGTCCGCCCGAGCCTCCCCGATCAGCGCTCGGGGCGTGCCCTCGCGCAGAACCTTGCCACGATGCAGGATGACGACGCGGCCGGCTCCCTCGGCCTCCTCGACGAGATGCGTCGCCCAGAGCACTCCGACGCCCTCGCGCCCGAGCTCCATGACGTGCGACAGCAGGTCGCGACGGGTCGCCGGATCGAGCCCGACGGTCGGCTCGTCCATCAACAGGATGCGCGGCTCGTGCATCAGCGCCCGCGCGAGCTCCACGCGCCGCTTGTTGCCGCCCGAGAGCTCACGGACCTTGCGCGCCGCGAGGTCCGCGATGCCGAGCCGGACCATGCACTGCGCCGCGCGCGCCTCCCGGAGGGCGTGCGGAATCCCGTGCAGCCCGCCGTGAAAGTTGAGATTGGCGCGCACCGTGAGGTCGAGGTCGAGCGTAGGCTGCTGGAAGACGATGCCGAGCCCGGCGAGCGCAGGCACCGGGTTGCGCGCCATGTCGTGGCCGTAGATCCGGATGGTCCCGCCTCCGGGGACGTACAGGCCGCTCAGAACCTGGAACAAGGTGGTCTTACCGGCTCCGTTGAGCCCGAGCAGCGCGACGAACTCCCCGGAGGCGACGTGCAGGCTCACGTGATCGAGCGCGACCACCTCGCCGAAGCGCTTGACCACGCCGTCGACGACGAGGACCGGCCCCCCCGTCACGCCGCATCCTCCGCCTGTTTGGGCTTGTCGAGTCCGCGCAGCAGATCCGGATGCAGATCGAGCAGCCGCTTGCGCAGCCCCTCGACCGCCGGGCCGTCGGGCAGGCGAGGCCGCGCGAGCTCGATCGGCACGTCGAGCACGACGCGCGCCGGCCCGGCCGAGAGGAACAGCACGCGCTCGCCGAGGCTGAGGGCCTCGCGCAGGTCGTGCGTGACGAAGAGAACGGTGGGCCGCCGCCGGCTCCACAGCGCGAGCAGCGCATCGCGCAGCTGCTGCGCCGTCGGAGCGTCGAGCGACTGGAACGGCTCATCGAGCAACAGCAGATCCGGATCGCCGACGAAGGCGCGCGCGAGCGCGACGCGGCGCTGCTGGCCTCCGGAGAGATGATTGGGATAGCCGTCGAGGTGAGCGCCGAGCTGCATCTCGGTGAGCAGGGACTCGGCCTGCCCCGCGCGCTTCGGCGGCGGATCGAGCGCGAGGCGGACGTTCTCGCGGACGGTGAGCCACGGCATGAGGCGCGGCGTCTGGAACACGACGCCGATCCTCGCCTGTGGACGCGAGCGCTCGACCGTGCCCTCGTAATCGCGATCGAGCCCGGCGACGATCGACAGCAGCGTCGTCTTGCCGCAGCCCGAGGGACCGACGATGCAGAGGAGCTCGCCCGCCGCAACGCCGAAGGCGAGATCCTCGATCGCGAGGACCTCCCGCTCAGCGCCGGCCGGGCCGTCCCGGCGGTACAGCTTGCGCCGGATCGCGATGTCGAGCGCATTCATGCGCGCCACCGCGTGAGGCGCCGCTCGAGCGGACGGATGAGGCAGCTCTCCACCGCGAGCACCACGGCGATGAAGGTGACCGTGTACGCGAGGATGTCCGCGATGTCGAAGAACTGGAAGTACAGGCCGAGCCGAAAGCCGACGCCGTTGCTGCGCCCGATGAGCTCCACGACGAGCACGATCTTCCAGATGAGCGACAGGCCCGAGCGCGTTGCTGCCATGAAGTATGGATACAGCTGCGGCAGGTAAACCCGGCGCATGCGCCGCGCCGCGGAGAGCCGCAGCACATCGGCGACCTGCAGCAGGGACCGGTCGACCGAGCGCGCGCCCTCGCGGAGGATCACGGCCGTGTTCGGCATCTTGTTGAGCGCCACCGCGGCGACCGCTGCCGCCTCGTTGAGGCCGATCCACAGATAGCACAGGTAGATGATCACCAGCGCCGGCACGTTGAGCCCGAGCACCAGCCACAGATCGAGCAGCCCGTCCGCGCGCTGCGACCGCCCCATCAAGATACCGAAGACGGACCCCACGACCATCGCGATGAGGAAGCTCGCCACCACACGGGCGAGGGTGATCGCGAGATCCGACGGCAGCGGCCCGTGAATCCAATCCCGGACGAGCGCGCGGGCGACCGTCGCCGGTCCCGGCAGCAGCGCGCTGCCGGAGAGAGCGATCGCCTCCCACAGCACGAGCAGCGCGACGGCGGAGAGAAGACGCAGGCCCGTATCGTTGAGGTTCCACCGCACCGACGCCACGACCCAAGTGCGCGCTCACGCCCGCTCAGGATTGGGACCCGACGAAGAACGTGCCGGGCGGGAGCTTGTCGCCGGGCGGCACCTCGTCCTGGTCTCCCAGCGCTGCCAGGACGTCAATCATGCGCTGGGCTTCGGCGGCAAGCGTCGCCGGCGACGGCGTCCCACCGGCGATGACGCTCGCGCGATAGGCCGCCCTGAGCCGAGCGAGAGTCTCTTCGCTCGCGGCGCCGGTGAGATTTCTGATCGCCTGCCACTCCGCGGGCTGTGTGGCGAGGATGTGGCGCGCCGCCGCCGCGGCCGCGAGAAAGCCTCCGAGCGCGGCCCGATGCGCCGCCCCCCAGCGCGCGCTGAACACCCAGCCGAGCAGCGGCATGTCCGCCGGCAGGCCGACCGCAGGGAGCATGTCCTCGACTTTGATCAGCTCGAAGAAGTCGGCGGAGTCGAGCCGAGCGTCGTACTGCCAGAAATTGATCGCGACGTCGATGCCGCCGCGCCGCAGCGTCTCGTTGAGCAGGGGCGGCGCGGCGAAGACGGGCGTCGCCTGCCGCGCCGGATCGAATCCCGCCTCCCGCTGCGCGTAGGCCCGCAACACGATCCAGCTCTTGTCGGTCGGGCCGCCGCCGACTCCGATCCGGCGTCCCTTGAGGTCGGCGAGCCGCACGATGCCGGCATTCCGCCGCACCATCACGCCGCCCGTGAGATGAGAGTACGGCGCGAAGACGAAATCCCCGCCCAAGGCGCGACTCTTCGCCACCCACAGCCAGTCCGTCAGGATGACATCGACGGCCCCGCCTTGAAGCGCCGTCGCAGTGCCTTCCTTGCCGGCGAAGTCGAGGGGCCGCGCGATGAAGCCATGCGCTCGATCGAGGCCGTGCCGCCTCATCACCTCGAGCTCCCAATCGACCGTGCCGAACTTGAGCGTGCCGACGCGCACGACGGGCAAAGCGCCGGCTCGCGCCGCCGGAGCGGCTCGGGCGATCCGAGGCGCAACTGTCGCAAGCTGCGTGAGAGTCAGTGCGGCGATCGCCGCGAGCGAGCAGCGCACGACCCGCCTTTCGGTCCTCCCGCGGAGCGCGCCACCGGCCTGCCCCGCTCTCGGCGCACGTCCGAGCCCGGGAGGCAACGCGGCCGAGATGTCCAATGTATCGCCGTGAAGGGTACGAGCCTCTCTCGAAACCTCATCGATCGCGTTGTGCATCGTCCCAAGGCTGTCGGGCGTCTTCAGACGCGGGACCATTTCATACGACTGCCGAGAACGACAAGGGAGAATCTCCCGAACTTGTCCGCCTCGGAGGAGATTTTCCCGGCGCGGAGGCAATCCAAGGCGAGTGTCGATCCGGCGGCCCCGCGGACGATACCGCCGCGGCAACCGGGAAAAATTCCCGACTCCGCCGTCTTGCCGTGTAAAATTCGGCGGCGCACCGCTTCGCGTGCGGCACATGCGGCAGGGTGGTCCAGGATGCTCAAGCTGATCCAGGGGCTCTCGACGGCAAAAATGGGGCTCGGGCTCACGCGGGGGCTCGCGACAGCGGGCATGGGGCTCGCTCTGTGTAGCGGTGCGCACGCGCAGGACGCTCACCACGCCACGGCGCGGCCGCCCTATTACGCCTACGTCACGAACGAGATCTCGGGCGACCTCAGCATCATCGACGGCCGCACGCTGAAAGTCGTCGCGACGGTGCCGCTCGGCCGCCGCCCGCGCGGCATCGTGGCGAGCCCGGACGGGCGGTACCTTTACATCGCGCTCAGCGGCTCGCCGATCGAGGGACCGCCGGGCAAGCAGCGCGGTCCGGAGCCCCCGCCGGACAAATCCGCCGACGGCATCGGAGTCTTCGACATCGCCAGCGGCTCGATCTCGCGCGTGATCCGCGGAGTCTCCGACCCCGAGAAGCTCGCCGTGAGCCACGACGGACGGCGGCTCTACGTCGCGAGCGAGGACACCGGCAATGCCGTGGTCATGGACGTAGCGAGCGGGCGAACGCTCGCGAGCATCCCGGTCGGCGGTGAGCCGGAGGGCGTGCGCGTCACGCCGAACGGCCGCTTCGTCTACTTCACCTCCGAGAGCGCGAATCGCGTCTCCGTCGTGAGCACCGCGACCGATCAACTCGTCAAGCAGTTCGGTGTCGGCCAGCGGCCGCGGTCGATCGCCTTTACGCCGACGGGATCGACGGCGTATGTCCCAGGAGAGTTCGACGGAAGCGTGACCGTCGTGAACGCCCGCACGCAAACGCCGATCAAGACGTTCTATTTGAAACCGTCCGCAATATTTCATCCGCTCGTCGGCGCCGCGCGCCCGATGGACATGCTCGTCTCACCGAGCGGCCGCTGGCTCTACGTCTCGACGGGCCGCGCCGGCGCCGTGGTCGAGGTCAACCTGAAGACGGATGAGATCGCACGCGTCGCGATGACCGGCATCCGGCCGTGGACGATCGCGCTCACGCCGGACGGCAGGCGGCTCTTCGCCGCGAACGGGCCGTCGAACAACGTCTCGGTCGTCGACACGGCGACCTTCAAGATCATCGCGACGATCCCCTGCGACCAGGGACCCTGGGGCGTCGCCGTCGCCCGCGCGCGAAGGCGCTGAGCTGCACGTTGTCCCGGCCGAGCACCGAGCGATAAAGCCTTCCCGCTCGGCCTTCCCGCTCGGCCTTCCCGCTCGCGCTTCCCACTCGCCCAGCCCACTCGCCCAGCCCGCTCGCCCCAGCCCGCTCGCCCCAGCCCAGCCCGAACCCGACGATTCTCGGGCCACGCGCCCGTCCTGACGCTCCTGCCTGCACGAGACTCTTTCCCCACTTTCACGCAATTGAGGATTGACACGTGAATGCGAATCATTATCATTTATATTCGGACGTGGCCAAAAAGCACTGGCCGCCCTCGAGGAGATCGCACGATGAAGACCGGCCCTTCCGAAGCCCCTGCCGCCCAGCGCTCGCCGAAGGGCCGAACCGCAAGCACGACCGGAGCGACGGCAACTAGGGCCGGGGCCGGAGCCGCACCCACACCCGCACGCACACTCACAGCCGCATCCACAGCCACAGCCGCATCCACAGCCACAGCTGCAACCGCCGTGTGGCAGCGCCTCGGAGCCCTGAGCCTGTGCGGCGTCGGGGTCTCCCTGCTCGGCGCGGCGGCCGCGCACGCCGACACAACGGCCAATCAAGCCTCCGCTGCGGACGCGGACCCTCAAGCCCCAACAGCGGCCTCGGACGGCGACCTGCAGCAGGTCACGGTGACCGGTATTCGGCCGCTCGTCGAGGACAAGCTGCCCGCGGACGTGCAGAACATTCCGCAGACGGTCACCGTCGTGCCCGAGGAGGTGATCGAGCAGCAGTCCGACACGCGGCTCGAGCAGGCTCTGCAGAACGTCCCCGGCATCACGCTCAATGCCGGAGAGGGCGCCGCGCGGGGCGACACGGTCAACATCCGCGGCTTCTCGGCCTTCAACGACTTCTTCCTCGACGGCATTCGGGATGCCGCCGTGTACACGCGCGACAGCTTCGATCTGCAGTCCGTGGAAGTCGTCAAGGGGCCTTCGGCGGTGCTGTTCGGGCGCGGCTCGACCGGCGGGGCGATCAATCAGGTGAGCAAGGCGCCCCTGCTCACCCCGCTCGATGTGTTCACCTCGGACTTCGGCACGAACGATCTCTACCGCGGCACGGCCGATGTGAACGTGCCGTTCGCGACCGGCGACGCCTTCCGCGTGAACGCCATGGGCGAGTCCTCCTCGATCGCGGAGCGCGACTTCGTCGAGAACCGGCGCTGGGGACTCGCTCCGGCGATCTCGTTCGGCATCGGTGCGCAGGACACGCTCACCCTCGCCTACCTGCATCAGCAGGAGGACGACCGGCCGGACACGGGTATTCCCTTCGTCGACGGCCGCCCCGCGCCGGTTCCCATCGGTACCGACTACGGCCTCGACACCGACCGCACGACGTCCAATGTCGACATCGCCACCGCGCGCTACAAGCACGATTTCAGCTCGAGCGTCTCGATCGCGGACACGCTGCGCTACGCGCACTACGACTTCGACTACCGGTTCGCCGCGCCGAACTTCGGCAACGTCGCCGACGGCGGGCAGGGCCCGCCCGCTGCGGGCCTCCCGTTCAGCGACATCCTGGTCGGCCGCGATGCGCCCGACAGCTCGGGCATTCAAACGAACATCGACAACCAGCTCGACCTCTTCGCCCGGTTCGACACGGGAGCCGTCACGCACAATCTCGTCGGCGGCGTCGAGTACTCGCGCCAGACCTCCGATCTCGCCCGCTACGTCAACCCTTTCAACTCGAACAACAACTGGGTTCCCGAGACGCCGCTCCTCGATCCGGACCCCTACGAGCCGCTGCCCGGCGTCGAGCCCGTGAGCTCGTACCAGGACACTACCGCGTACGTCTATTCAGCCTATGTGACCGACACGATCGGGCTCACTCGGTACCTCGATCTGCTCGCGGGCGTGCGCTACGACGAGTTCTCGGCCGACTATGATCAGCTCTCGGTTCCGAGCGACGCCGTGCTCCACTTGAGCCATGTCGACCGCCTCGGCAGCCCGCGGGCAGCGCTCGAGTTCAAGCCGACTCCCACACAGACCTACTATCTCTTCTACGGCACGTCCTTCGATCCGTCGGCCGAGGCGTTGACGCTCACGACGAAGACGGCCGATCTCGGCCCGGTGAAGGCGGAGACGTATGAGGCGGGAGCCAAGAACACCTTGCTCGGCGGCGGGCTGCTCCTGAGCGCTGCGGTATTCCAGACGACGGTGGACAACGCGCAGACGAACGATCCGGAGAATCCCAACATCACGCTGCTCGAGGGCAATCAGCGCGTGGACGGCCTCGAGCTCAGCGCCACCGGCCACATCACGCCCCGCTGGGAGATCACCGCCGGCTACACCTACCTCGACGGCCGCACGATCGCCTCCGGCACGCCCGCCGACGTGGGCAAGGACTTGCCGAACGTCGCCCGCAACGAGATCGATCTGTGGACCGAGTACCACATCGCGAGCCGCTGGGAGTTCGGCCTCGGCGGCAGCTGGTTCACCCACCGTTACGGGGACAGCGGCGAGATCGCATACATCCCGGGCTACACCGTCGTGAACGCCATGGTGTCCTACCGCCCGACGGAGGACCTCACCCTGCAGCTCAACGGGTTCAATCTGCTCGACAAGTACTACTACCTCGCGCCCTACTACACCAGCGCGTCGGAGAACCACGTCCTGCCCGGTCCCGGCCGCAGCGCCTCGCTCACGATCCGCTTGGCGCTCTGACGAGCCTGGCGCCAGGCCGGCCAAGCCTCTCCGCTTCCACACCATGATCGCTCGCATTCCCTCGCTCCTCTCCGCCGACGAGCTCGCCGCCGTGCGGCGCCGGCTCGAGGGGGCCGCCTGGGTGGATGGGCGTCTGACCGCCGGCTATCAATCCGCGGAGGTCAAATCCAATCTGCAGCTGCCGCAGAGCGATCCCGCAGCGCGCGAGGCCGGCGAGATCGTCCTGCGGGCGCTCGAGCGCAGCCCGGCGTTCGCGAGCGCGGCGCTGCCGCGCCACGTCTACCCGCCGCTCTTCAACCGGTACGAGGCGGGAATGGCCTTCGGCGCCCACATCGACAACGCCGTGCGGCCCATCCCCGGCACCCCTCACCGCCTCCGCACGGACGTGTCGGCGACGCTCTTCCTATGCCCCCCGCACGAGTACGACGGCGGCGAGCTGCGGATCGAGGACACCTACGGGGCGCATTCGGTGAAGCTCGAGGCCGGCGACATGATCGTCTACCCTGCGAGCAGCGTGCACAGCGTCGCGCCCGTGACGCGCGGCGCGCGCGTCGCCGCCTTCTTTTGGATCCAGAGCCTGGTCCGCGACGACGGCGCGAGGACCCTGCTTTTCGAGCTCGATACGGCCATCCGCGGGCTCGCCGCGAAGGCCGCGGATCGCGACAGCCTCGTGCGACTGACGGCCTGCTACCACAACCTGCTCCGCCGCTGGGCCGAGCTGTGACGGCCGCGCCTCGCGGCACCCGCATCCCATGAGCTTGACGGAAGCCGAGTTCGCCCGCGCCGCGGCCATGGAGGCGCGGCAGCTGCGTCTGCGCCGGATGCTGCGCATGAGCTACCGGGAGCTGAAGGACGTGCTCGGAGGCGATCCGGCCGAGGCCGCCGAGTGGATCTTGAGCGCGGCCGAGCATGGCGTTCCCGCCGCCCAGCTGCGCCTCGGACGAATGCTGCTCGAGGGCCGGGGCGTGCCGCGCGACGAGCCCGTGGCCTTCGAGTGGTTCTCGCGCGCCGCGCGCCGCGGCAACGCCGAGGCGCTGAACATGGTCGGCCGCTGCCACGAGAATGGCTGGGGCGTGCCGGTCGATCTCTCACTCGCCGCCGCGCACTACCGATCCTCCGCGCTCGGCCGCCACGATTGGGGCGAGTACAACTTCGGCAACATGCTCTTCGACGGACGCGGCGTGGCGCGCGACCTGCCGCAGGCTCTCTACTGGTATCTGCGCGCGGCGCGCCAGGGCCACGGACGGGCGATGAACCTGCTCGGCCGAGCGCTCGAGGAAGGCTGGGGCTGCCCGCGGAGCCTCGACGATGCGGCCTACTGGTACCGCCGATCCGCCGAGTCCGGCTACTTCCGCGGCCAGCTCAACTACGCGCTCGTGCTCGCTGAGCAGGGCCGCGCGGCGCTCGCCGCCGAGTGGCTCTGGAAGGCGGCGGCGGCTGGGAACGACGATATCCGCCATGCCATCGTGCGTCTCCTCGCGGCCGCGAGCGATCCGGCGCTGATCGAAGTCGCCACGCGCGTGCGGGCGCTCTGCGGCTGACCGCGGCGCGGCTGGCCGAGCGCTCTGCGGCCGATCCCGGCGTGGCCCGACGGCTCCCGGCGCTTTGCGCGCGATCCGGGGCCCGATATCCTGCACTCGCGGAACGACGCCGCCGTGCGCCAGCGGCCCCTTTGGCGCTCGGAGCGGCGATTCCCGCGGAGGTCTCTCTTGCTCAGGCTCGCCACGACCTGTCTGTGCTTGCTGTGTCCGCTGCCCGCGCTCGCCGATGCGGGCGCGATCCGGATCGTCGCCGCCGAGAACTTCTACGGCGACATCGCCTCGCAGCTCGCAGGCCCCGAGGCTCGCGTCTCGAGCGTGCTCAGCAATCCGGATGCCGATCCACACCTGTTCGAGGCCGACATCGCGACGGCGCGCGCCGTCGCCGACGCGAGCCTCGTCATCTATAACGGCCTCAACTACGACACCTGGATGGCGCGGCTGCTCGCGGGCATCCGCAGCCCGCGGCGTCTCGTCGTCGAGGCCGCGGCCGTGGCCGGCCGCGACGCCCGTGGGAGCAATCCGCATCTGTGGTACGACCCGCGCGCGATGCAAGCCGTCGCCCGCGCCATCACTCTGCGCCTGCAACAGATCGATCCGGCGCACCGAGCGCTGTATGCGCGCCGGCTCGAGCGGTTTCTCGACTCGATGAGCGGAATCGGCGCTGAGATCGACCGGCTGCGCAGCCGGTATGCCGGCGCGCCCGTCGCGGCGACGGAGCCGGTCGCGGAGTATCTCGTCGCCGCCCTCGGCCTCACGATGCTCGAGCGACGCTTCCAGCTCGCAGTGATGAACGATACCGAGCCGAGCGCCGGCGACACCGGCGCGTTCGAGGAGGATTTGAGGCAGCGCCGCGTGCGGGTGCTGATCTACAACACGCAGGCGAGCGGCAGCGCCGTCGAGCGCTTGCTGGGCCTCGCACGGGCGTCGGGGATTCCGGTCGTCGGCGTGACGGAGACGGAGCCGAGGGGCGTCGATTACCAGCAGTGGATGCTCGGCGAGCTCGGCGCCCTGGACCGAGCGCTCGCGGGCTCGCGGCCTTGAGCGCCGTCGAGTTTCGCGGTGTCCGGCTCGAGATCGGCGAGCGCTGCATCCTCGCCGACGCCGATCTCAACGTCCGGGACGGGGAGTTCGTCGGCGTGCTGGGTCCGAACGGCGCGGGCAAGACGACGCTGATGCGCGCGATCCTCGGCCTGGTGGCCCCCGCGGCCGGGAGCATCCGCGTGCTCGACCGGCCGGTCGTGCGCGGCAACCCCTCGGTCGGCTACATGCCGCAGGTCCGCAGCCTCGCGGCGAGCCATCGCCTGAGCGGGTGGAGCTTCGTCGCGAATGCGGCTGAGGGCCACCGCTGGGGCCTGCCGGTGCTGAGCGCCGCCACGCGGCGCGACGTCGAATGGGCTCTTGAGCAAGTCGGCGCCCAGGCGCTCGCCAAGCGCTTGCTTTCCGAGATCTCGGGAGGCGAGCGGCAGCGCCTGCTGCTCGCTCAGGCGCTGCTCGGCCGGCCGCGGCTGCTGCTGCTCGATGAGCCGCTCATCAGCCTCGATCCGCCGCATCAGCGCGGCGTGGTGGAGCTCGTCAAGCATATCCAGCGCGAGCTCGCGATCACCGTGCTGTTCAGCGCCCACGAGCTCAACCCGCTGCTCGATGCGATCGATCGGGTGCTCTATCTCGGCAACCGGCAGGCCGCGCTCGGCACGGTGGACGAGGTCATCACGGGCCCCTCGCTCTCGAGGCTGTACGGCGCCGAGATCGAGGTCCTGCGCCTCAACGGCCGTATCTTCGTGCTCTCGGGCGGCCTCGAGGTGGAGCGGGACGAGCATCGGCATCATGCTTGAGTACGACTTCATGCGGCACGCGTTCTACGCGGCGGCGGTCGTCGCGATCGTCGCCGCGTGCGCCGGCTACTTCCTCGTGCTGCGCCAGCAGACCTTCGCCGGACACGCGCTGGCGCACGTCGGCTTCGCGGGCGCAACCGGCGCGGTGCTGATCGGCGTCTCGCCCCTGTGGGGCTTTCTGGTGAGCACCGTGAGCGGCGGCATCGGCATGGGCTTGCTCGGCGAGCGGCTGGAGGGGCGCGATGTCGCGATCGGCATCATCCTCGCCGTCTCGCTCGGCCTCGGCCTGCTGTTCCTGCACTTCTACACCGCTTACGCGGCCCAGGCGACGACGCTGCTCTTCGGCAATCTGCTCGGCGTCGATGCGGGGACGCTCGACATCCTCGCGATCCTCGCCGCGGTCAGCCTCCTCGGGCTCGCGGCCATCTCGCGCCCGCTGCTCTTCGCAACCCTGCAGCCGGAGCTCGCGGAGGCCAAGGGAGTGCCGCTGCGGGCCGTGTCGGTGCTGTTCCTCGCCATCGTCGCGGTGGCGACCGCGGAGTGCGCGCAGATCGTCGGCGTGCTGCTCGTCTTCGCGCTGATGATCGCGCCGGCGGCGGCGGCGCAGCGTCTGACGAGCCGCATCGGCCCCGGGGTGCTGCTCGCCGCCGCGCTCGCGCTCGTCGACGCTTGGGGTGGGCTCGTGCTCGCCTACTACACGGACTGGCCGAGCAGCTTCTGGATCACGGCGCTCGGCGGCCTCACCTACCTCGCGGCGAGCGCCTGGCCTCCATAGCGCGGGCCTGCGCCGCCTGCGCGACATCGTCGCGAGCCCGGACCCGCCACGCGCCGCCCTCCGACGGCGCACCGCTCATGAGTGATCGTGCCGATGATGCAGGTCGGGATAATGCGGGTGACTGTGCGTGAGAGGCTCGTGCCGATGCCAGTGCGAGTGCGGCTCGCCCGGCGGGTCGGACGGACTGTGAGCATGCTGGTGATGCTCGTCGTGGACGTGACGGTGCGCGTGCTCGAGCGCCTCGTGGTGGTGAAGATGAGCGTGGCGCTCGCTGAGATGCAGATAAAGCCCGACGCCCATCAGAGCGCCCGCTGCGAGGAGCCGCCCCGTCAGCGGCTCGGCGAGCCAGGCGACGGCGAGTGCCGAGCCGACGAACGGCGCGGTGGAGAAGTAAGCCGCGGTGCGCGCGGCGCCGAGGTGCCGCAGGCCGAGCACATAGAGCACGAGACTCACGCCGTAGGCGAGAAAGCCCACCGCCGCCGCCGTGAGCGTGGTCCCGATGGACGGCAGACCGGCCGCTCCGAGGACGGCGGCGAAAGGGGCATGCGAGAGGCTCGCGTGTGCGAGATGGGCATGCGCGAGGACGGCTGCGGCCGAATGGGCGCGCACGGCGAGCGCCAGCGCAACGTTCACCGACCCCGCGGCGAGGCCCTTGATGGCGGCAATCTGCACGGGGTCCGCCTTGGCGAGCGGACGGGTGAGATTGTTGTCGGCGCCCCAGGCGATGCACGCCGCGGCGATCAGGAGAGCCCCGGAGGCCGAGCCTGAGCGGAGCGACCCGCCGGTCGAGGAGAGCAGGACCGCGCCGGCGAGAATGGCGAGCGCGCCCGTGAGCAGCCGGCGGTCGACATTCTCTCGAAACACCACCCAAGCGATGGCCATGGTGGCGAGCCCCTCGAGATTCTGAAGCAGCGCGGCGGATGCCGCGGAGGTCCGTGCGAGCCCCGCCATCATGAGGACCGGCGCCACGGCTCCGCCGAGCAGGACGGCGAGCGAGAATTGCGGTAGATCCTGCCGCCGCAGCCGCGCCTCGCCTGCCTCGAGGCCGAGAGCCCGCCGTCCAAGGAACGTGAGGCCGAGCCCTACGCCCGAGCCGAGATAGAACAGTCCGGCGAGCAGCTCAGGGTCGAGGCCGTCGTGCAGCAGCAGCTTCGCAAGCGGCGTGCTGGCGCCGAACAGGATCGCCGCGGCCACCGCGAATGCCGCACCGGGCCACGCCCCGGATGTCCTCAGCATGGAAGCCCTCCGATGCCGCCGCGCGCTCCGCGCTTTCCAAGCCCGCCGCGGCCTGCAAGCCCTCGGAGCTCTCCAAGCTCTCCGCGCGCTCCGAGCGCTCGACGCAGGTCAGCCCTGCTGCACGAGAGCCGTGGGTCGCGCCTCGATCGCGCCCGCAGCGCCACTTGGGGTCTCATCGAAGAGCAGCAGCCGGCCGGCGTTGCCAAGCCCGATGAACGTGCTGAGATTGTGCAGCAGCGCCGCGATGATCGGCGCCTCGACACCGAGCACTCCCGCTCCGGCGAGGATGATGAGGCCGAACGTGAATCCGACGCCGATGGCGACGTTCACGTAGATCGTCCGGCGGCAGCGCCGGCTCAAGCGGATGCAGGTGCCGAGCCGGCGCAGGTCGTTCGTCATCAGCGCGAGGTCCGCCGAGGCCAGGGCGACATCGCCGCTGCCTTGGGCGCCCATGGCGACGCCCACCGCGCCGGCGCGCAACGCGAGCGTATCGTTGATGCCGTCGCCGACCACCATGGGCCGATGGCCGAGCTTGATCTCCTCCATCACCCGATCCATCTTCTGCTCGGGCAGCATCTCGGCGTAGACGTTGTCGATGCCGACCTCTTGCGCGACCTGCCTCGCGACCGCGAAGCGATCGCCCGTGAGCAGCACCATGCGCTCGATGCCGAGGGACTTGAGGTCCTCGACGGCCGGCGCGGCGCTCGGGCGCAGCTGATCGAAGAACAGCAGCCATCCCAAGAACTCTCCGCCGAGGCTCACGCCCGCGATGGGGCCGTTGTGCACCGGCGCCGCGGGCACCGCGATGTCGAGGCGCCGGAACAGATCGGCGCGGCCGAGCGCGGCGGGCTTACCCTGATATCGGCCGGTGACGCCGAAGCCCCCGAGCTCGCGCGCGTCCTCGAGCTCCGGCTGCTCCTCCTTGGGAACCGACGCGGCGACGGCGCGACTCAGCGGGTGATTGCTCGCGGCGCCGAGACTCGCGCCGAGGCGCCGCAGCAGCTGCGGGTCGACGCCGGGCATCGGCCGCACATCGGCGAGGCGCAGATCGCCGGTGGTGATGGTTCCGGTCTTGTCGAAGACGACCGAGGAGACCTCGGAGAGGTGCTCGAGGAACGCCGAGCCCTTGATGAGAATGCCGTGGCGCGCGGCGACCGCGATGGCGGCGACGGCGGTGGACGGGGCGGCGAGGACCAGCGCGCAGGGGCAGGAGGCGACCAGAACGGCCAGCATCGCGGGCACGTTGCTCGTGATGAGCCACGTCCCGGCGGCGACCAGCAGGACCAACGCCATGTACTGGCCGGCGTATCGATCCAGCAGGCGCGTGACGGGGGGCTTCGCGTTCTCGGCCTCCCGCATGAGGCCGATGATGCGGCCGACCGTGCTCTCCTCGCCCACGCGGGTGAGCTCGACGTGCAGCAGCCCGTCGATGTTCATGCCGCCGGCGAGCACCTGGTCGCCCTCGGCGATCTCAACCGGAACCGATTCGCCCGTGAGGGAGGCGAGATCCAGGCTCGAATGGCCGCGGCGCACGATCCCGTCGGCGGGCACTCGCTCGCCCGCGCGCAGCTCGATGAGATCGCCGACCCGCAGCTCGGTGCTCGGGACGCTCTCGACGGAGCCGTCGGGGAGCAGCCGCCTGCTGTCGACCTCCGTCAAGCGGCTGAGGGCGCGGACTGCCTCGTGCGAGCCGAGCATGCTGCGCTCCTCGAGCACGTGGCCGATCGTCATGACGATCGGCAGGAGCGCGGCCGTAAACAGATCGCCGGTCGCCCACGCGGCGATGAGGGCGAGCGCGACCAGCCGGTCGGTGATGCCGTGCAGGCTCGGGTGTCGCAGGCTGTTCCAGGCCTCGACGAACACCGGCACGGCGACCAGCACCGCCGAGATTCCGGCGACCAGCTCGGCGACGCCGGCCTCGCTCGGAATCAGCAGGCGCATGCCGGCACCCACGATGAACACGCAGAGCGCGGCGAGCGCGAGCGTCAAGCGCAGGCCGAGCAGCCACCGCTCGGCGCGATCGAGCAGCGGCACCGGACGACCGCCGGTGATCTGGCCCCCGGGGGGCAGCGGCAGCGCGGTCGGGGTGCAACAGGTGGTATCGGTGTCGGGTGCTGCTGCGCTCATCTCGGCTTTCCGGGCAATACGAAGCGTACGCCGGACTTCGGGTCGATCAAGACGGTCGAGCCGACGCTGTTCAGAATCCGGGAGACCTCCGTCCGATACTCCCGCAGGAGCAGGCTCTCGCGGGTTTGAGGGGTCTCCTCGTGGGCGAGGGCCAGAATGGGCGCCGTGTCGACGTTGGCGCGGCTCACGAGCTCCGCGGCCGTCGCCTGCGCGGCGCTCAGGAGCTGGTCACGCTCGCGATTGGCCTCCTGCCGCCGCCGCTCGGCATCGGTGCGCGCCTCGGCGACGCCGCGATCGGCCGCCTCCGTCGCGAGCAGCACCGCATCGAACGCCGTCTTGGCCTCCGGGGGAAGGTAGGCCGTCATGTCGATGCGCTCGATCTCGACCCCGAGCGGCGCGCCCGCGGCCGCGAGCGTCTGCAGGCGCGCGTTCATGGAGTCGAGCAGCGAGCGGCGCACCTCGGCGCGCAGCGCGACGACGGCCTGATCGGCACTCTGGGCATTGGCATTCTGAACGACCAGAAAGTCGTTGAGATTGCGGCCGGCGGTCACGCGGACAGTCGTTGCGCGGAACAAGCGATCGAGCGCCGGGGCGACATGCGTCTGCTCGAGGGCGTAGGCGATCGGATCGTCGATGCGATAGATGAGCGTCGCGTTGAGCAGCACGACGTTGCCGTCACCCGTGAGGTAGGCCGAGATGGTCTGAGGCACCGGCTGATCGGGGCCGAACGGCCCGACGAGCTCCTGGGACTTCTCGCTCCACGGCGGAAGCGTCGAGACATCCTGGCTCAGCTGCCGCTCCGGGCCCGGGAGCAGCTCGACCCTCTCGATGGGCCGCGGCCACGCGAGCAGCAAGCCGGATTGCTGGGCGCGCACGATGCGCCCGAAGCGCAGCACGACCGCCTGCGTGTCCGAGGCGATCTCGCGCACGTTGCTCGTGAGCCAGATCGCGAGCAGCAGCGCGCCGGCGACGTACACCGCGCGGAACCCGATTGCAACCGACTGGGCGATCGGCCCGGGCGGCGGAGGCGGTGGCGGTCCGACCGGCTCGGCGGCGGCGGACGGCGCGGGGGAATCGAGAACCTCGCTCACGGGCCTGACTTTGCGCCGCCGGGACTCGCGCGATCCGACGCGAGGGTGCGGGACGAGTGATGCGGCCGCGAGCCTGCGCCCGTCTTGCCGCTCGGATCGGCGGCCGCCGCCGGCGCAGATCCTGCGCCCACGGGTCCATCGACCAGCACTCGGAAGGGCGCGGCATCCGTCCGCAGCACCACGCTCGCGTTGCGCCCGACCATCTGGCTCAGCGCATCGAGCGAGCGCAGCGTCGTGTACAAGCCGGGATCGCTCTGGTAGGCCTTCGCGTAGATCCGCGCGCTCGCCTGCTCGGCATCCGCCTCGGTGCGTGCCGCCTGCTCGCGCGCCTGGGCGACCACTTCCCGCGCGTCCCGGTCGGCGTTGGCACGGATGGCCGCGGCCTGGCGCAACCCCTCGGCCGTCACTTCCGCGGCGACGGTCTCGCGCTCCGCGCGCATCCGGGCGACCGTGGCGATGAGCGTCTGATCCGGCAGCGTCATGCGCTCGATGCCGACCTGGCGGATCTCGATGCCGTACACCTGCAGCATGCTCGGCGCGATCTGATCGCGCAGCTCTCGCTCGAAGGCGTCGAGCCGCACCTTCTGCGGGCTCAGATTGACGAGATCGCTCAGCTCGAAATTGCTCGAGGTGATGTGCAGCGCCGCGTTGACGAAGCTGCGCAGCTGGCGCGCCGCCTCATCCGGCTGATTGCGCACCGAGCGCAGAAACTGCTGCACGCGCTGCGGATCGTCCGGCACCTGCCAAGCGACGTAAGCCTGCACCAGCACGCGCAGCCCCTCGCGCGTCCCCACGTCCTGAAGGCCCGTGGACGTCGTACGCAGCCGCAGGTCGATCGGAATGCCGCTCTCGATCGGCGCCGGAAGCTTCCACGCAAGGCCCGGCTGCGTC